>JBPEXB010000373.1:0-3461 GCA_052032125.1 Acidimicrobiia bacterium | reverse complement strand
GCTCGAGTGTGTTGAGCAGCGCCGGCGGCTGCGGCCGGATCGGATCTGGCCTCAGCAACCCCCGCCCAACACCTGCCGGGCGTCCGGGGATCACGAGGATGCCGCGTTGCCGCCAGGCGGCCACGGCGACCGGGTCTGCCGCAGCGTGAGCGGCCGGCTGGTAGACGGGTGTGATCTCGAGCTCCAGGAGGCGATCGAAGAGCCGCTCGAGGGGCTCACGCTGTTCGGGGTGCTCGCGTCCCGGCGCCGGCCCGCCGAGCATCACGACGGTGTCGCCGAGGACCCTCCGGAGCGATGGACCGGCGGGCGGTCCGGCCTCGTCGGCCAGTGACAGGGCCACCGCCCCGGCGGACAGACGGCCGTGGATCGGCTCGTCGGCGAATGCCTTCAGCGGCGCCACGAGTGGCCCGGCCAGCTCGGCGTCGAGGCGGTCAGAGGCGAACAGCGGAGTGGATGCGACCTCGCCGCGAGCGGCCGGTTGACCGTCGATGAGCCCCGCGTGCAGGAGCCGTCCAGCCCGGTCGACGAGCCGTGCCCCGGTGGGCGCGCCCGACTGCCTGGACTCGTCCCAGAGGGCCTGGACCCATCCTGGCTCCGGCAACACGCCGTTCGGGAGGAGGAACACCAACGTGTCTGGGTCGGCGGCATCGGGCTCGGTGAGATGATCGAGGTCGGCGCGGGTGAGGAATTCGATCCCGACCTCGTCGGGCAGCGAGGCCCGCAGTGCCATCCGCATCTCATCCGGCAAGGCTTGCTCGGTGAGCGCGATCACTGCGGCCTCGACGTCCGGCGGCGTCGAAAGGAGCGCGTCGGCGTCCCAGTTCGGTCGAGCCAGGGCCAGGCCGGGGCCGATCGGCTCGGTCATGTAGCCGTCGAGGGCCGGAGACAGGTCCCCGCCCTCCGGATCCCAGATCAGCAGCCCGCCCGACGGATCGAGGACGGGTCGGATCGCTCCTGCCAGGGCTTCGACCTGGCCGAGCTGCACGATGGCGCGATCGAAGCGCTGCGCCGCGCCGCTCTGCTCGGGGATCCGATCGGCGTGCGGGTCGATGCTCGTGACCCGATGGCCGGCCGCCGTCAGCCGGTCGGCGAGGCCCGGATCACCCGAGACATCCAGGACCCGGCGTCGCGGTGGGATGGTCCCAACGACCTCGTCCGCGCCGACCGCAGGACCGAGGTCGGAGAAGTCGAGCGTGATGCCCATCGACTGCGGGCCGGCATCGGGGGTTGGGTGGGGATGATCCGTGGTCTCGCCTCCTGCCTTGATGTCCCGCAGGAGCTGGGCGGTGTCGCGACCGCCCACTCGGGTCAGCACGGGGGCGACGCGTGCCGGTGGGAGGTCCTGGCACGCCTCGACCAGGACGGCCACCGCGGTGGCGTCGTCGACCGTGTGCAGGGGCACCCGGGCCGCGTGTTCGGCCGCCCCTACCGCATCGTCACGGCGCAGGCAGGCAGCGGTGGCGGCCGCCTCGACCAGCGCCAGGTTGTGGGGTATGGCCGCCCCAGCGTTGGGCTCCGACAGGGTGCGGGCGAGGGCCAGCACCTCGTCATCGAGCCCGAGGACGGGGGAGACCTTGGCCAGGACTGCTGCCGCGACATCGGACGCGGGATGGATCGCCAAGACCTGGCGAGCAGCGGCAGCAGCTGCCTCGTGGCCGCCGCGCTGAAGCTCGAAGTCAGCCGCGAGAGAGAGCAGGCCGACGTGTTCATCGGAGCCCGCGGCTGCCAGCACCAACCCGTCCTCCACGGCGGCCAGGACCTCGGCGACGGGCGCTTCGGCGTAGGCGAGCGACCGTGCCAGGTCGTGGGCGGCCTTGGCGTCGCCTCGTTCGGAGAACTGACGGCGGGCGATGTCGAGGTTTCGCTGCTGCTTGGCGGCGATGTCCCCGAGGGTGCGGTCGTAGCCGACGTGGTCGATCGAGAGCCCGTCGAATTCGACGGCCGGCACCGGGACGAGATCGCCGTCGACGACTCGCTCGTGCAGGGCGCCGTCGAAGCGGGCCTGCTGCGGGCGGAAGACACGGACCACCGCCGCCGACGAGTCCGGTCGATCGCCCCGGCGGTTGCGCAAGGCCACCCGGAGGGCTCCGGTGTCCGTGGAGAGTGCCTGGAGGCGGCGACGCACGGCCGCCGGGTCGTCGACCACGAGGCGTTCGTCGGCATCGATCCAGAGGACGAACTCGGCATGGCGACAGGCGTCGAGCGCTTCGTTGCGGGCCCAAGCGAAGTCGTCGCGCCAGGCGCGCTCGAGCACGGTGGCGCCCGCTCGCCGCGCGAGATCGATGGTGTCGTCGATGGAGCCGGTGTCGCAGACGACGACGTCATCCACGAGAGGGGAGAGGGAGGCGAGGCAGTCGGGGAGGAAGGCGGCTTCGTCGCGCACGATCATGGACGCGACGAGCAGAGGCCGATCGGCCGAGGCGTTTCCAGGTCCCCGAGTCACAGCGTTCCTGTCGGCCGGCGATGGCGGTTCGTAAGTCGGGTGGGATGCTCGATCCGGCCTGCGTTGGGCGCCTAGAATCGTCACTGTGACGAAAGAAACCACGATCCTTCGATGCGCCTGGTGCGGGGAGCGGATGGCGCAGGCAGCCACCCCCGGGCGGCCACGGCGGTACTGCCGGCGCAGTCATCGCCAGCGCCACTACGAGGCTCGCCGCGAGGCCGAGCGGAGGTCGCTGGAGCCGGGGACCGCCGTGTACCGCGTCGAGGATGTCGGACGCATTCGCGACGCCGTGTACGTCTTGGAGGCGGCGCTGTCCGATGCGCGCCTCGACGTGGCGGAGGCCGGGACCCTCGACGCCTACCCGGAGGCGTTCCGCATGCTCGGTGGGGCGATCGAGGAGCTGCTGCGGGTGCGCTGGGATCCCGTGGCGGTCGCCGGCGAGGCCATCAGGGCGTGATCTGGCGCCTGCCGTCTGCCACACTTCCAGCTTCGACTCGACGACGAGGGGACAGATGAGTCGGTTCGACGCCATCCCGGCTGACGTGCCGCAGGTCTCCACCCGCGCCAGCGACTTCTGGCTGCACGATGGCCTCGTCTACGGCAGGACGCGCAAGGGCGTGCCACACGGCGAGCTGCAGGACGCCATCGCCGTCGTCGAGAAGATGCGCGAGTTGACCGGAGGAGTACCTCATCCGTTGCTGTTCGATGCCAGCGAGGTGGGCTGGCTGCAGATGCGGGCTCGCGAGCACGTCCATCGTCATGCTGCGGAGATGTTCACCCGAGCCGGGGTGGTGGTGGGCAGCGCCATGGTGCGGGCGATGTCGCACGCGCTGCTCGGATTCATCAACCCGACGATTCCCGTGCGCATCTTCACCGACGAGGACGAGGCCTACGAGTTCGCCACCGCCTGATCGCCGCCTCGTTCCCCTGAAACGTCACAGTGACGATATACGCCGTGTGCCCACCCGCCTGGAGGAGCGGGCGTGAAGGCCACGCTCACCGCAACTCGCGCAGGAGG
>JBPEXB010000372.1:0-2807 GCA_052032125.1 Acidimicrobiia bacterium | reverse complement strand
GTCGCTGGAAGTGGGCAAGGCGGCCGACGTGATCGTCATGCGGGCCGACCGGCCCAACATCGCTCCGATCAACGATCCGATCGGCGCGGTCGTCTGGGGCATGGACACCTCCAACCTCGACTGGGTGTTCGTCGGCGGTGCCCCGGTGATGCGAGAGGGCGAGCTGGTCGCCGACGTCGCACGGGCCCGTGGTCTGGCGGTCGAGGCCCAGCAGCGGGTGGCGGGGGCCGCCGGGCTGCTCAGTGGGGCTGGGACATGACCACCCGTCGCGCTCCCTCGTCGGCGCTCACCTCTTTCGTGGTGGCATCGCGTTACCTGCCGGTCTACCTGGCGATCCTGTTGCTCCTGCTCGTGGCCAGCATCTGGGCGCCGGCGACCCTGCGGGGACCTGCCTTGTCGGCGATCGCACCCTTCGGGGCGCTGCTCGGCATCGCCGCGCTCGGTCAGATGCTCGTGATCATGACGGGCGGCATCGACCTCAGCACGCCCGGCACCGTGACCCTGGCCGCTCTGATCATGGTCGGGGTCGGTGAGGCCTCGGATGATCGAATCCTGTTGGCGATGCTGGTGGCGCTGGCAGCCGGCGCCGCCATCGGGCTGGTCAACGGGATCCTCATCGGTGGCATCAAGCTCAACGCCCTCATCGTGACGCTGGCCGTCGGCCAGGTCGTGGCCGGTGTCATCAGCCGGTACGTGCGCACCTTCCCGGTGCAGAGCGCCGTGCCCAAGGCCTTCTCCGACTGGACCTCCACCCGCATTCTCGGCATCAGCCCGCTGTTCTGGATCGGCGTGGCGGTCACGCTCCTGCTGATCGTCGCCCTTCGCTACACGACCATCGGCAGGCGGTTCCAGGTCGTTGGAGCCAACCCGGTCGCCTCGAACGTCGTCGGGGTACGGGTCACCCTCAACCAGATCCTCGTCTACGTGGTCGCCGCCATGCTCTACGCCGTGGTCGGGATCGCCCTGGCGGGGCTGTTCCGGAATCCGGGCGTCAACATCGCTTCGTCGTATCTGCTCGGGCCGATCGCGGCGGTCGTGATCGGCGGCGCCTCGCTCACCGGGGGTCTGGCCAGCCCCCTGTCCACCTTCGCCGCCGCCTTCTTCCTCACCGGCCTGAACCAGATGATGCTCACGCTGCGGCTGCCCACCGCCCTGCAATTCGTGGTGTTCGGGCTGGTGATCATCGGCGGGATGTTGGTGTCGGGGGATCGGATCATCAAGGGGGTGGAGCGGGTGCTGCGAGAGCGGCGAAGACCCGGGCGACCACAGGAGTCATCTGCAGGATCGACGCCATGAGGCGTCCTCGAAGAGAGCACATGGGCCTCACGGCCCGAACTGGAGGAGGAACATGAGACTGAGACGATTGATCGCGGTACTCGCGGTGATGGCGTTGGTGGCAGCCGCCTGCGGCGGCGACGCCGACGACACGACCACGACTGCCGCCACGACGACCGCAACGACGGAGGCGACCACGACCTCGGCGGCCGAGACGACGGCCACGACCGAGGGAGGGGACACCACGACCGCTGCGACACAGGCCGCAGGCCCGCTGGAGGAGTTCGGAGAGAGCACCGACGCCGATGCCGGCCTGATCGACAAGGCCCTGGGGCCGGTAGAGCCGTCCGAGGCATCGAGCTGGAACATCGTGCTGGCATCGATCGCCCGAGCCCACCAGGACCTCGACCAGGCCACCATCGACAAGGCGATGGAGTGCTGGCGCAACCAGGAGTGCGACACCGGCTCCGGGGGCGACCTGGTGATGGGCTACGCGGACGGCGGCGGCGACACCGTCAACGTCTGGCGAGGGGTCAGCCACATGGAGGCCATCCTCCAGGCGCTGACCTATCCGGAGATCGGCACCATCGTCTCGACGGCTGCCAACTTCGACCCGGACCCGGCGGTCCACGAGAACGGCATCCGCTTCCTCGTGCAGCGAGGCGTCGACTTCATCGTCGGGTACCCCGACTTCGGAGTGGCGCTGGCCGGCGTGATCACCGAGGCGGAGGCGGCGGGCATCCCGTACGTGTCCTTCTCGGCCGGTTACGTCGGACTGCCAGGTCAGGAGGGGGCGCTCGCCCCGGGCACCGACTACACGTCGGTGGTCGGCGAGGACCTCTGTGCCCTGGGCAACAGCTTCGCGGCGGTCTTGAACGACGGGGTCGGCACCGGGGAGATCGGCATGTTGGGCGGCACGCCCGGCAACGCCCTCACGCTGGGCTGGCAGCAGTGCACCATCGGGTCCCTGGCCGAGGGTGTGGCGCTGGTGAACCCGCCGGCGGATCCCAACTCGACGACCGGCGACACGTTCTGGGTGAACAGCTTCGCCCTCGACGCGGTGCGCGGCCTGCTCACGACCAACCCGGACATCAGGGGCTGGGTCTACGAGTACTCCGACGGGCTGTTCACGGCTCTGCAGGCGTACGACGAGCTGAACATCCCGGTCCAGAACCTGACGGTCGCCCTCCGCACCGACGAGCAGACGCTGTTCTGCGACTGGGCGTCGCGCGGTGAGCCGACCTACAACATCTGGTACTCGGCCGGCGGCAACTTCCAGTCCCGCACGGCGGTCACGGCCGCCATGCTGGCGCTGCAGGGTGCCGAGGTGCCGGGCCAGGTGATCGTGCCGCACGTCATGCGGCAGGTCACCGACGCCGACTGCAACCCGGACCGGGTCAACGAGGTCGTCTCAGGCACTTCGCTGGTCCCGGACGACGTGCTGCAGCTGATGTTCGGCGGCTGATGACCGAGGGAGGGTCGACCGGCCACGAACTGGTCCTCGAGCTGACGGGCGTGTCCCGTCAGTTCGG
>JBPEXB010000371.1:0-2630 GCA_052032125.1 Acidimicrobiia bacterium | reverse complement strand
TGGCGCCGACGATGGCGACCAGATTGGCCACCGCACGGCCGTAGACGAAGTAGGCGACGACCGAGCTGAGCACCACGATCCACGTGACGGTGGCGGGGCGCGGCAGCGGCCAGCCGCCGATATGCGGCCGGCGCTGGTCGGTCACAACTTCTTGCGGGGGACGTCTGCGGCCTTCAACACCTTGCCATCGGCATCGACGATACCGGCCTTGCTCCCGAGCGACAGCGTGTTGGCCGCGAAGAGATCATCTCGATTGATCGCCACCCAGCGATACCCATCGATCTTCTTGACCCGCTTGAAGGCGGCCTTGAAGTCGTTGGGATCTGCGGCCACGACGATCGAGCCCTTCTCCGACACGAGGTCCGCGGCTCCGCTCGGGTCGGGTTGGGCGTTCATCACGCTCGCCACGGCGGCTTGCAGCGCCTGCTGATCGAGTCTCGCCATCTCAGTGCTCCGTCGCTTGCATGATCTTGCGCAGATCCTCCACGGCCTGCTCGGCGTCCTCGCCCTCGGCCACGACCGTGACCCTGTCTCCAGTGTTGGCTCCCAGCGCCAGCACCGACATGATGCTCTTGGCGTTGGCGGACTTCTCGCCCTTCGTGATGTTCACTTGCGCCGACCAGCTCTTGGACTGCTCGACGATCTCAGCCGCCGGCCGCGCGTGCAGCCCGGCCGGATTGGTGATGACGATCTCTTCGGTCACCATGGATTCACCCCTTGTCTCGATGGATGTGCGCATGCGTTCTTCGATGGCTCGGAACAACGCCCCGCCAGGCGCCACTCCGCAGTGGTCTTCGACGAAGCTCGGCCAGCCCCGGGACTCGATCGCCTCGCGGAGCTCGGCGATGCCTCCCACCAACGGGCTGTCGAGCGATAGCCCGGCGGCGATGCCGTCGGCGAACGGCGCGACGTCCAGCCCCGCCACCTCGGCTTCTCTCGCAGGCCCCATGACCCGCTCGCCTGCTGCCAGCTTGGCGAGCGGATTGCGGGCGACTCGCGTGGTCAGATCGGGAAGCTCGGCGTTGCGGAAGCGCTCCAGCACTCGGCCGAGATAGGCGTCCATGTCGGCCGTCGTGAAGGCGTCGGTGCGAGCCGTGAGCGCCCCGGACGCCGCAGCACCGGCCTGCTCGATCGTCCGGCCGATCGAGGGGTCGGCCAGTGCCTCGTGGATGTGCTCGTGCTGGCGCTGGATTCCCAGCCAGGCGGCCATGGCGTGGAGTCCGTTGACCAGCCACAGCTTGCGGAGCTTGTAGGCCTCGAGGTCCGTCGTGAAGATGATCGGCGAGTCGTCGAGCGTCGGGCCGAGCCATTGGGAGCGCTCGATGACGAACTCGAAGACGTCCTCGACCTCGACATCGAGAGATCCCGGCTCACCGGGAACGATGCGGTCCACGACCACGTCCGGGAAGCCGACGCCGTCGACCGCAGCTTCGCCCGCTGCTTCGACCACGAACGTGCGAAGCAGGGAGGAGTTCGGATGGGCGTTCTCACAAGCGATGACATTGACCGGTTCGTTGCGCTTCTGGCTCAACCCCGAGCCGATGACCGGGGCGACGATCCGGAGGACCGCAGCGCCGACCGCAGTCGCGACGATGTGTGCTCCGGCCACCGCGTCCGCTACCCGCTCCTCGTCCTTGGCATCCACCACCGAGTCGACCTCGACGCGGCGCTCCTCACCGGCAGAATGCACCGAGTAGGCGCCGGCCTCGGCGAGGCGCGAGACGACGTCGCTGTCGGCATCGACGAAGGTGAGCGAGTAGCCGCTGGCGGCCAACACATCTCCGACCAACCCCTTGCCGATGTTGCCCGCGCCAAAGACGACGGCGTTCACCCCGCGCCCACTCCTGACAGCGTCTCGTAGACGAAGGCCGGATCGTCGGCGGTCCACAGCGTCTTGGCCATGACCTCGTCCTGGAGGATCTCGGCCAGATGCGAGAGCACCTCGACGTGGTCGTCACCCTGGGCGGCCAAGCCGATGACGAGGTGAGCTGTCCCGTTGGGCCATTCGACGCCGTCGGGGTACTGGAGCACGACGATGCCGCTGCCGAGCACCTCGGCTTTGGCCTCGTACGTGCCGTGCGGGAGGGCGACGCCATTGCCCAGGAAGGTGGACACGGTCTTCTCCCGTTCGTGCATCGCCGCGATGTAGGCCTCGGTGGCGACGCCCCGCTCGACCAGCAGCTCGCCGGCAGCAGTGATGGCTGCGTCCCGTTCCACGGACTCGCATCCGAGACGGATGTAGTCGGCGTCGAGTACCTGGAGCGCCATCAGAGCTCCGATTCGATGGCCTGGCCGGCCTTGAGCTTGTCGATGACACCGGACACGCTGGGATCGTTGAAGAACATCGTGAACGGCACGATGGCGGCGCTGGGCGCCTTTTCCTTGACCTGTTTGGCGAGGCCGGTGTGTGCCAGGACCACATCGGCGGCGTCTGGGATGTTGTGAACGGGGGCATGCACGACGGTCACGTCGAGCTTCGCCTTCTTGGCCAGCTTCTTGAGCTGGTTGGCGGCCATCAGACTCGAGCCCATGCCGGCTTCACATGCCATGACGATGAGTCGTACGTCATCCGCCTGCTTGATGACCTTCTCGGACATCGCTTCTCCCTCTTCGAGAATGCATCGGCGGCA
>JBPEXB010000370.1:0-3457 GCA_052032125.1 Acidimicrobiia bacterium | reverse complement strand
GATGGGCTCGGGTGTGCGGGTCGCGAGCGACGCCCTGGCCGCCACCCGAGCGAGGTGTTCGTCGTCGGTCGATGCGATGTGGACGTGCTCCTGCGTGACGGGATCGATCGCCCGGCGGCGGGGCAGCTCCGGAACCTGACCGCGGACGCCGAGCATCCCGTACTCGAGCTTGTCCGCCAGGTTGAAGACCAGCCGGCTGCTCATGGCGCCTGCCAGCGACGACGGCACGATGCGGTTCTGGTCGGCGGTCGCCACGACGAACACCCCGTGCTGTGGCCCGGCGGCGGCGATCTCCTGGAGCATGTCTCGGTAGGGGGCGAGATCGATGTCCTCGAACGCCGCCCTGAACCCGGCCAGTCCGTCGAGGAGGAGCACGGTGGTCGGGCCTCCCGGCGACCGCCTCCTCGTGTCGACCAGCGTGCGCAGATGTCGCAGCAGGCGTCGCTGCCGGTCGAGATCGTCCGGCGCGACGATGGTGCCCACGTGGGGGAGCACGCCGAGAGCAGTCAGCTCGCCGGGCCCATGATCGATTCCGTAGAGGTGGACCTGGTCGGGATCGTGGTGGTCGGCCAGTGAGGCGGCGATCGTGAGCAGGGCCTGGGTCGGGCCCCACCCGGACGTGCCGACGAGCAGCAGGTTGCCATCATCGTGCGGAGTCCACGTCCAGGGAGCGCGCCGCTGGCGGTGCGGTTGGTCGGCCACACCGACGACTGCTTCACCTGGGACCGCCGGCTCGGGCAGCTGCTCGATCGAGAGCTCGGTGGGAAGCGGTTCGGTCCACGGCCTCCTCGGGCTCGGTCCACCACGCATCCGGGCGGCTCCTCGCACGGCCTCCACCAGCCTGACGAGATCTGTGGTTCCGTCCTCGGCCGGCGCGAGTCGTGGCGGCGTCGGCTGGCGCATCGCAAATCGGAAGGGGGCGACCCGGACGACGGGCCCCTGCGCCGAGGGCACCGTCGTCGAGAGGGCCGTCTGGAAAGGCACGAGCTCGCCGGGCCCCAGTCGGGCGTAACCACGACCGGGCTTCGAGCGCGGCAGCGCGGCGGCCTCCGGGGAGGTGAGCACGTCCTTGGAGTCGGCGACGGTCTGGACGCGAAGCGAGATCCGCAGGTTGGTGTTGGCGCGAATCGAGTCCTTGACCACCCCGGACGGGCGTTGGGTGGCGAGGAGCATGTGAACGCCGAGGCTCCGGCCCCGTTGGGCGATGTCGACCAGGGCATCCATGAACTCCGGGAGCTCCTTGGCCAGGGTGGCGAACTCGTCGACGATGACCGCCAGGCGGGGAAGCGGGGCGTGGCCGGGCAGGCGCCAGTACTCGTCGATGTCGGCTGCCCCCGCTTCGCGGAGACGTGCCTCGCGATGGTGGAGCTCCGCCTCGAGCGAGATCAGTGCTCTGCTCCCCAAGTGCTCGTCGAGGTCTGTGACCAGCCCGACCACATGAGGGAGATCCGCGCACACGTCGAAGGCGGCTCCTCCCTTGTAGTCAACGAGCACGAAGGTGAGGTGCTCGGGGCCGACGTTGGCGGCGAGGCCGGCCACCAGTGTGCGGAGGAACTCGCTCTTGCCGGAACCGGTGGTCCCCGCCATGAGGGCATGAGGGCCGTCGGCGACCAGGTCGATCTCGTACGGACCTGCCTCCGTCATCCCGACCGGGGCCGCGATGCGCGGGCGCCGTCCGGCCCGAGCCCACCGCTGGGCGATCTCATCTGCGCTGAGCTCGCTCAACTCGAGGAGGTCGAGCGCCCGCACCACGTCGGGAAGTGAGCCACCGGCGACGGCCGCCTCAGGGTCGTCGAGCGGGGCGAGCGCCCGAGCCAGTTCCGCCGCGACGGTCGGCTCCACGGCGACCGGATCGAGCTCTTCGAGGACCATGCCGGCGTGGGGTCGCCGGTGGCGGCTGACCGGCCCGAGCTCGACCACGTCGGTGCACGAGGCCGGGAGTTGCTCGACGCCGTCCACATTGACGATCGCAGCTGTGGGGCGCCCCAGCCCGGCCACGGACTCGCGCAGCATCCGTGTGTGCTCCTCGTCGAGTCCGGCGTGATCGACGACGACGACCGCGCACGGTTGGTCCTCCGACGCGGAGGGGCGTCGCAGCGTGGCGACCAAGGTGTTGATCTCGTCGTCGTGGGTGGCGAGCAGGCGCAGATCCGACAGCTGGTTCGGGGCGGTGTGCGGCAGCCACTTGACCCAATCCCAGGTCTCGGGGTCATCGGTGATCACCGCGACACGGAGATCGGCAGGCCCGTGGGTCACCGCCAGCTGGCACACGAGATCGGCGGCGAGAGACCGGCCTCGATCGCGGTCACCCGCCACCCCGATCGCGTGGCAGGGAGCCAGCGAGGCGACGACGGGCGCGTCCGGCAAGTGGCGGAGCGCGCCGAGTCGGTCGGCCACCTCGGGCGTGATGACGCCACCGGCCAGCGGTGGCTCCCACGGTGCCCGCCCGTATCCCACGACCACCTCGAGGTGATCGTCGTGACCGCGTCGTCGCTCCCAGAGGCGCATGCTGCGGGCGGCCGCCGACACGAGGAGCTCGCTCGTCGAGCGGTGGCTGGTGAACCGCTGGATCGCCACCTGGCCCGCCAGCTCCGCCACGGACGATGCGAACGTGGTGAGATCCTCTTCGAACTGCTCTTCGGCCTCGCGGCTCTCACGCCGCCGCCGACGGCGATCGTCGATGGTCGATCCGATCGTGGTGATCGGCCCCAGGAGCGCGAAGGCCAGGAACAACATCCGGCCGAAGAGCAGTGCCATCCCCACGCCGGTGAACAGCGGGACGATGAGCATGAGCGGGCTGATCCTGCGCGGCTTGCCGCTCACCGTGGCGCGCAGGGGCACCTCGATGGGCGGCGGCATGTCATGCCTTCGGTCGCGCGGCGGACGATTGAACAGGCTGCGGGTGCCGGGCGGGTGCTCCGTGCCGTCCAGTGGCAGGGGAGCGACTCGCAGCCGGTGGCCTCCCACGGTGAGGGCACGGTGCGGGAACGGCAGCTCGTTCCAGCGGGCCGAACCGTCGGCGTCGATCTCGATCACGCCGTCGGCTCCTTCGATGCGGATCGAGCCGGCCGCACCGACGGTGTAGCGCCCGGGCTCGAGCTTCCACGTCCGACCAGCCAGCGGACCGGTGACGGCGTGGAGGGCCACGACCGCTCTCTCGCCTGGCACCGGATCCTGACCGTCGATCTGCAGCAGGCTGCCGTCGCGGACAGCGTCGCGGAGCGGTTCCTCGAGGGATCGTGAGACGCCGTCGACGATCACCCGGGAGGCGGCCGGCGAGACCTGGGCGATGAGGTCGCCCACGCTGGCGTCCGCCGCCAAGCCGCTGACCTCGACGTCGGTCACGGTTCCATGGTGGGAAAGTGAGAGACGCACGGCTCAGAAGAAGGGCAGGACCGCGGGTGGCGCGTCGTTCTCGACCACGGTCTCCTCGGCCTCCGCCGCGACTGCTGCGGCC
>JBPEXB010000037.1:0-3126 GCA_052032125.1 Acidimicrobiia bacterium | reverse complement strand
CTCCACGCACCGTCCACAACCCAGTCCGCCACCAGTTGGTGCGGACGAGTCGCCCCAGGTCACGGTCGTCGCGACCGCTGCTGAGCCGGCCGTGGAGCGGCACGTGGACGAGCGCCGTGATCACCCAGGCCGCCGCCAGCAGTCCGCCGCCGATCCACACGACCATCGGGGACACGCCGGCGGGCCTCGCCAGCACGAGGGCGGCGGCCAGGATCACCTCGGCACCCGCCGGCGCCACGAGGAGGCGTCCCATGCGCGTCGTGTGACTGCGCTCGTAGGCGACGAACTCCGCGGTTCCGACGCGGGCGAACAGCGGGTAGTGCACGGCCTGGATCGTCCAGATCAGACCCACCATGAACCACGTGGCGGCAGCGTGGGCAGCCAGGAGGGTCACGGACCGGCCTCGATCGACATGAAGTGCCTCACCTCTGGGATACGGACCGAACATGTGGACGGATGAATCGAGCGTGAACCGATCCACGTAGTCTGGCTCGGTGCACAACCACGAACCGGTCTACTACCACGACTACCTCCACCTCGACGAGCTCCTCGCCACCCAGCAGCCCATCAGCGCCGCCCTCGGGAACGAGGCGCACGACGAGCTGCTCTTCATCATCGTCCACCAGGCCTACGAGCTCTGGTTCAAACAGATCCTGCACGAGCTCGACGCCGTCACCGGGATCTTCGAAGACGAGGTCGTGAAGGAGCGGGAGATGGGGGCCCTGGTCGGGCACCTGGAGCGCATCATCGAGATCCAGCGGATCCTCGTGCAGCAGATCGACGTGCTGGAGACGATGACCCCGCTCGACTTCCTCGACTTCCGGGACCTGCTGATTCCCGCTTCGGGTTTCGAGAGCCTCCAGTTCCGCCTCATCGAGAACGCGCTCGGCATGCATCCCTCCCAGCGCGTGGAGATCAACGACGCCTACTACACGGAGCGGTTCCGAGATGAGCACCGCACCGCCCTGGAGGCCTCGGAGCAGCGGACGTCGCTGCACGACCATGTCGAGGACTGGCTGGAGCGCACCCCCTTCCTCGAGACGAAGGACTACGTGTTCTGGGAGGCGTACCGGGCGGCGGTCGAGCGCATGCTGGCTCGCGAGCGTGCCGCACTCGAGGCGAACACGCTCCTCGCCGAGGAGACCCTGGCTGCCCAGCTGGCCGGGCTGGAACGCAACCGCGCGGGGTTCACCCCCCTCTTCGACGACGAGGCCTGGGAGGCGCTCCGCCAGGCAGGCCATCGGCGCTTCAGCCGGCGAGCCTTCCTGGCCGCCCTCCTCATCAACCTCTATCGCGACGAGCCCATCCTGCAGCTCCCCTTCCAGTTGCTCACGGCCCTCACCGACATCGACGAGGGTTTCATCACGTGGCGGCAACGGCACGCGCTGATGGTGATGCGGATGATCGGCGACCGCATCGGCACCGGTGGCACGTCTGGCCACGGCTACCTCCAGGAGACGACCAGGCGCTCCCGGGTGTTCGTCGACCTGGTGCAGGTGCCGAGTTTCCTGATCCCGCGCAGCGAGCTGCCGCCGCTGCCCGACGACATCGTCGAGGCGATGCGGTTCGACCTGCCGAGGCGGGGAGCATGACCCGGCTCATCGAGTGTGTGCCCAACTTCAGCGAAGGTCGGGACCGCCAGGTCATCGACCGCATCGCCGCCGCCATCTCGTCGAGCGACGGAGTCCGCCTGCTCGACGTCGATCCGGGCCGGGCCACCAACCGCACGGTGATGACCTTCGCGGGTGAGCCGGAGGCGGTGGTCGAGGCGGCGGTGCGAGCGGCCGCCGTGGCGTCGGAGCTCATCGACATGTCGACCCACACCGGCGAGCACCCCCGCTTCGGTGCGCTCGACGTGTGCCCGCTGATCCCCATCACCGGGATCACCATGGACGAGACCGTCACGCACGCCGAGGAGCTCGCCACCCGCCTCGGCGACGAGGTGGGTCTGACGGTCTATCGGTACGAGCGTGCCGCATCGAGCCCGGCGCGCCGCAACCTGGCCGACGTGCGGGCCGGCGAGTACGAGGGGCTCGCCCTGCGGCTCCAGGACCCTGCCTGGCAGCCAGATCACGGGCCGGCCAAGTTCAATCCCCGATCCGGCGCCACGGCCGTCGGTGCCAGGCCCTTCCTGATCGCCTACAACGTCAACCTGAACACGACCTCCACCCGGCGGGCCAACGCCATCGCCTTCGATGTGCGCGAGAAGGGCCGGATGAAGCGCATCGGCGATCCCCTGACGGGCGAGATCGCCCGCACGCCCGACGGCGAGCCGGAGTGGATTCCAGGCTCGCTCCAGAGCGTCAAGGCCATCGGCTGGTACATCGACGAGTACGGGATCGCCCAGATCTCGATGAACCTCACCGACATCTCGGTGACACCGGTCCACATCGCCTTCGACGAATGCGTCGAACGGGCTCGCGACCGCGGGGTGCGGGTGACGGGCTCCGAGTTGGTGGGGTTGGTGCCGCTCGAGTCCATGCTCGAGGCGGGCCGGTACTTCCTGCGCAAACAGCACCGCTCCACCGGCGTCAGCGACGCCGAGCTGATCAAGATCGCCGTGCGCTCCATGGGCCTGGACGAGCTGAGCGAGTTCGACCCGGCCGAGAAGATCATCGAATACGCCCTCGACGAGCGTCGCGGCGGGCGACTGGTCGACCTGCCCGTGCGGGCGTTCGTCGAGGAGACCGCCTCGGAGTCCCCTGCGCCCGGGGGCGGGTCGGTGGCGGCGACCCTGGGCGCCCTGGGCGCGGCGCTGGCGACCATGGTGGCCAACCTCGGCTCGCACCGGCGCGGGTGGGACGATCGCTGGGAGGAGTTCTCGGACTGGGCCGACCGGGGCAAGGCGTGCCACGACGCGCTGCTGCGCCTGGTCGACGAGGACACGGAAGCGTTCAACGACATCATGGCCGCCTGGCGACTCCCCGACGACACGGAGGCGGCGCAGGCGGAGCGGCATCACGCCATCCAGCAGGCCACGCTGCGAGCCACCGAGGTGCCGTTGCGGGTCATGGAGGTGGTCGCCGACAGCGTTCCGGTGATCCGAGCGATGGCCGAGTCCGGCATGGCGTCGTCGGTCTCGGATGCGGGTGTGGCGGCGCTCTGCGCCCGCAGCGCCGCCATGGG
>JBPEXB010000369.1:0-2928 GCA_052032125.1 Acidimicrobiia bacterium | reverse complement strand
GCGAAGGTGCCGACGCCACCCGACGCACCGTTGATGAGGACGTGCTGGCCGGCGGCCAGCTTGCCCTTGTCACGGAGCGCCTGCAGCGCCGTGAGACCGGCGATGCCGATCGAGCCGGCATCCTGATGGGAGACGTTCGACGGCTTGTGGGCCGTGACGGACTCGGCCGCCCGGATGTACTCGGCGAACGAACCCCCGGCCTCACCGAAGACCTCGTCGCCCTCGGCGAAGCGGGTGACGTCGGATCCGACCTGGACGACGACACCCGAGAAGTCGGCACCGAGGCGCCTGCTCTTCGGCCGGAAGAAGCCGCCTTCGAGCCGGGCGAGGTATGGCGTGCCTGTCATGCGGTGCCACTCGGCCGGATTCACCGATGTCGCGTGGACCTGGACCATGACCTGGTGTGGCTCGATCGGCGGTGCCTCGATGGTCTCGATGCTCAGCACGTCGGCGCCTCCGTAGGCGTCCCTCACGATGGCGCGCATCGTGATCGTGCCCGTCGACGCCTCGGTGGCTTGCGGTGTCTCGCCCATGTGTCCCTCCAGTGGTAGCTGTCACGCAGTCCGGTGCGATGCAGGTCTGCAACGCCCGTAGACGTACGCCGTAAACATATGGCGTAAGGTAACTCTACGGCGTAAGCTTGTCAAGGAACAATGAATCGACCGGGCGGGTTGGCCCGGTACGGTGACCCGCATGGAGCAACGATGACGGCCCAGACCGACACCGAGCCAGTTCGCCGAGAGCCACTCACCCGTGACCGGGTGCTGGCGGCGGCGGTGGCGCTGGCCGACGAGGCAGGCATCGAGGCCGTCAGCATGCGCAAGCTCGGCAGCGAGTTGGGTGTCGAGGCGATGTCGCTCTACAACCACGTTGCCAACAAGGAAGACATCCTCGATGGCATGGTCGACCGGATCGTCGGCGAGATCGACATCCCCAGCGCCGGTCCCGACTGGAAACAGTCGTTCCGATCCCACGTACTCGCGGCCCGCGAGGTCATGCGCGCCCATCCGTGGGCTCCCGGTGTGATCGAGTCGCGGAACCAGATCACTCCCCCCATGGCGGCCTACATGGACTCGATCGTGGGCCTGTTCGCCGACGCGGGGTTCTCCATGGACCTCACGCATCACGCCATGCACACGCTCGGGAGCCGCATGCTCGGCTTCACCCAGGAGCTGTTCGACGACTCCGGCGACGACGCCAAGACTCCTGAGGAGGCCGCCCTGCTGATCCAGCAGATGAAGCAGACCCTCCCCAACATCGGTCGGATGCTGGAGGAGATCTCCCACGACGAGGACTCCATCATCGGGCTCGGCTGTGACGACGACGTCGAGTTCATCTTCTCGCTCGACCTGATCCTCGACGGCCTCGAGCGGGCGCGCGACGCCGAGTGAAGGCTGCCGGCCCACGAGGGGCCGGCAGCGTCAGAACCGGGCGGCCAGGGTCAGCGCAGCGATGGCGAGGAACGGACCACCGAGCAGCACCGTCACCCGGACCCACGTCTGCGGGATGAGACGGACGAGGTAGCCCACGAGAGCTACCCCACCGACCCAGGCGCTGACGACCATGAAGATCAAGATGCGCTGCAGGTCGGCCCAGCCCTCGTCGACATCGAAGAATCCGATGACGCCGGCGACGAACGCCACGGCGATGTGGAGGCCGATCACCACCTTCTCCGGGACGCCGAGGGCGTAGCGACGGCGGCGCGGGGTGATGGCCGGCGGGGTGGAGATGGGGGCAGATGAAGTGTTCATGCGCGCAGTAGACATCTTTTGAAGCCCCTTGTCGATAAGGGTTTTCCCTTATCTCACCCGGCTCCCATATTTTGCCCGCCACGCAGCGCGCGAGAAGCGTAGGGTCCTTCGTGGCTGTCTCATGGGAGGGAGGTCCCATGCCAAGGACCCACGCGGTGCCACACATGCACCTGAGCCGGAGGTCGTTCCTCACCGGGGTTGGAGCCAGCGCCGTCGCTGCGACGGCGGCCACCGTGGGCATGGCAGAGCGAGCGGACGCCGGCAGCGGCCTGTTCAGCAGTGCGGTGCCCAAGCCGATCCCCACGATCATCGGCCCGACCGGTGCACCGGCGCCGTTCGACTTCATCCACTGGACCCTGCCGGGACCCGTGGGGGCGGTGACCCCGATCAACCTGCTCGACGCGTTCGGGTTGGACGCGCACCGCAGCACGGTCGGCGACTACGAGGGATTCACGACCTACGCAGTCATCGCCGGCCAGGCGCACAGCTCGCAGGGCCCGCTGGACGTGGAGTTGGACATCCGGGTGATGCATGGACGCTATGTCGCCGAAGACGGCAAGGTGCACCACGGGACGTTCGGGTTCTTCTGATTCGACCTCTTCACTCCCGGTGCGGGATTCGAAGGGCAAGTACATGACTACAACCCGGGCATCCTTCAGAACGGCCTCTTCTGGACCCAGTCCATTCCGAGCAGTTCGTTCAAGGTGAGCGACGACGGGCGCCACGCCAGGCTGCGGCTTCGCAACCTTGGGATGCCCAACACGTTCGTGTTCGCGAACAACGTGTCGGTCTCCGGCGAGATCGACGTCGACGTCAGTTGGGATGCTGTCGGCGATTTCGTGTCGGTGGGCAACGGGACGAGCGTCCCAGCCGACGATGCGACCGCCATGCGCGGCGAATTCGCCGAGGCAACGTGTGTGGGACGGGGTGCTGGTGCGCACACCGGCTTCACGTTCCGGACCGGTCCGCTGGACGCCAGCGGCTTCTACGCGGACATGGGCCACGAGCGCAACGGAGTGTTCCTCTAGAGGAGCACGCAACACGACAACGAGAGGGCCGCGCCGGTGCGCGGCCCTCTCACGCGCCGATGACGTTCTGCACGACGATCCCGGCCACCGCCAGCCCTAGGGCAACGACGACCGTCCGGCGGAACAGGCGGCGCTCGTGGCCGCGCCCG
>JBPEXB010000368.1:0-2029 GCA_052032125.1 Acidimicrobiia bacterium | reverse complement strand
GCTCGACTTCCCGGAGCCGGACAGCCCCGTGAAGACGATGAGCTTGTCCCGAGGGAGCTCGAGATCGACGCCCTTCAGGTTGTGTTCCCGTGCTCCGGAGACGACCAGCTTGTCCACGGGGCGAGGCTAGCGGCGGTCACCTCGCGAGCGGGGGAACACCTGTTCGATTTCCGTCAGTCGTCGCCGGTGAACCCGTAGGTGACGAGCCCGACGGGCGTTCCGACGAAGTCGGTCTGCGCTCGGCGGACTTCGACCACATCGTCGGGCAACGCGCTCTCCGGCGGGGCTTCGCCATCCCACTCCAGGACCGTGAAGCGGGCCTCGCCGAGATCACGGACGATCTCGACTCCGAGAGCGAACTCCCCCTCGCTCTGGGCGCTGAACCACGTGCGCCCCACCAGCGCGGCCCCGCCCTCGCGCAGGATGAAGGCCTGCCGGGCGATGAGCACGTCTTCGGACTCGCTCGCCACGTCCTCGAAGAAGCGATCGACTTCGTGGCTCCGCTGCACGGCGAAGGCGACACCGAGAAGCGTCACTGCGCACGTCAGCGCGAGCACACCACGACCGACCATCGGGTGGCGCGCTCGGAGATCCGTCAGCCCGACGACCCCGAGGAGCACCGCGCTGGCGAGCGTGTACCTGCCACCCCACTGTGGTCCTGCGCCACCCAGGAACTGGAACAGGTAGACGATCGGCAGGCTGATCAACGAGATCTGGATCGCCGTGCGGGCGTTCGGGCTCCGACTCGTCCATCGCACACCGAGCACCGCCAACGGGAACGCAACGAACAGCCCCGGCACGAATCCGAGATCACCCACGGCGTCCGCCAAGTAGACGGCGGCCACCGCAGCGAGGGCGAAGCGGGCGAATGTCCGGTCGTCGCGGCGCTCGGCGCGTACCGCTGCGAGTACACCGAGGACCACCGCGCCGCCCAGCAAGACCGAGACGACGGGGTCACCCGACACCAGGCCCACCGCGGTCTGCAGTCCTTCCTCGACCCGCTCACCGAGCCGCAAGGAAGTACCAGACGTGGGGTCGACCCGCGAGGCCGTGTCGGTCGCTCGCGCCGCTCGCGACTGCCCCTCCACCGCTCCTTCGAGCCACACGTTCGCGAACCAAGGCACGGCGAAGCCCGCCATCGCGGTTCCGCCGACGACGACCGCGTTCGCCAGCCGTCGGCGCACGGCCAGCGTCAGGCAGACGGCCGCCACCGCGACCAGCGTGTAGACGAGCGCCTCGTTCCGCATGACCGCGCCGGTCCCCAGGGCAGCGCCGGCGAGGACCCCTGTCCACGGGGGACGGTCGTCGAGCGTGCCGAGCAGGACGGCGACGGCTGCGACGATGCACCCGACACCGAGGCTGTGTTCCCAGAAGTCGAGCGCATAGATCGTGACGGGCGACGCGAGCCCGATCAACCAGAAGGCGCTCCACCCGTCGGAGGTCGGATCGACGCGACAGGCCACGGCGCGAGCCGCGAAGGCGGCGAGCACGGCGCCGAGCATGGGGAGGATCAGGGTCGCGGGATAGCCCGCCCAGCTGTAGAGCGGGAACCCGGCGAGGAGCATCGGCAACGTCGTCACGGCGACCCAACTCCCATCGGCCTGACGACGCGTGTGGTGGACCGGATGGAGTTCGCCGGCAGGGTCCTCGTCCTCGGCCCAGTACCCGATGTCGGGAGTCCACGAGTCCTCCCGATCCATCACCTCGAGCGTGTACACCTTCGCTCCGGTGTCCGCGCCCAGGTGCCCACCCGAATCCATCAGCAAGCCGACGACCGCATACACGCACAGGAGCACGATCCCGGCGATGACGGGTTGGCGCAGGATCCTCGGCACACCGAGTCCGGGCGACTCTCGTTGCTCGATGTCCCGACGCATCCACGGGAGCCTGCCAGCCGGGGAGCACGACGGCGAGGACCACCCGATCCCGATCCGTCACACCATGCCGAGGGTACGGTGCCCGCAGTGGAGCGCAGACTCGACCTGGCCCTCGTCCTGTTGTTCGTCGCCGCCGTCGGGCCGATCGTCCC
>JBPEXB010000367.1:0-1929 GCA_052032125.1 Acidimicrobiia bacterium | reverse complement strand
GTGCGCGAATCAGGATCCCGTCGTGGCCTGTCTCGATCACACCCTCCTCCCTGAGCTCACGAAGCACCCGGACGACGACCTCGCGAACGCTCCCCACGGCATCCGCCAGCTCCTGCTGGGTGACGTGGGCACGCAACTCGGACCCCGCCTGCGATGCGGTTGCCAGGTCCAACAAGTGGCGAGCCACCCGTTGACGGACGGTGGTGAAGGCTCCGTGGGGGATCTCTGCGATGAACGACAGCACCCGATCCGACAGTTCGTCGATGATCGCCCTCGCGGCCGCTCCATCTCGCTCGACCTCGTGCTTGACCATCTTCGACGACATCGCCAGCACCTCCGAGTCGGTGACCGCCTGGACCGAAGCCGGCATGGAGAACGCCTCGCTGAACAGCGACACCGCACCCAACACCGAGCCCGCGCGGCAATACCGAACCGTGAGAGTCCGACCGTCCAACGCCGTGACGTAGACCCGCAGCAGGCCTGACACGATGAGCTGGAGGTGAGCTGCCCGGTCGCCCTCACGATGCAGCACGGCCCCTGCGGGCAACCGGACGAGCTGCGCGGACTCGTGCAGCCGGCGAAAGGTCTCGGGCGCAATGGATCGCAAGTTCGATCGTTGAAATGCTGCTTCGACCTCGGGCGACACCGGATTGGATGCATCCATTGCGCCACCCTATGCGAGGGTGTCGACGCCACGCTCCGGTAGCGTCGAGACGATGGCGACTCCTCTCGACGCGCGGTTCACACGGCTGTGGGCCGCATCGGCGATCTCCAACCTCGGAGACGGCGTCATGGGGGTGGCCTTCCCATTGCTCGTCGCCTCGATCACCCGCGACCCGCTCCTGGTCGCCGGCGCCACCGTCGCCAACCGCATCCCCTGGTTCCTGTTCGCCCTGATCTCCGGCGCGCTCGTCGACCGCATGGATCGCCGCCGGGTGATGGTCATCACCGACCTCTTCCGGGCGGTGCTCGTGGCGATCCTCGGCCTGTTGGTGCTGGGCGGCGACGCCGGCCTGCCGATCATCTACGTGATCGCCTTCGGCCTCGGCACTGCCGAGACCTTCTTCGACACCTCCGCCGAGGCGATCCTGCCGGCGCTGGTCGGCGGTGAGGCGCTCGAGACCGCCAACGGGAGGCTGCAAGCCACCGAGTGGGCGGCCAACAGCTTCGTCGGACCACCCCTCGGCGCCGCCTTGTTCGGCATCGCCGCCGGCCTGCCCTTCATCTTCGATGGCGTCACCTTCCTGGCTGCCGCCGTTCTCGTGGCAGCCATCGGGGGCACGTTCCGGCCGGAGCGAGTCTCCAACCAGACGCTCCGGCAGGAGATCGGCGAGGGTCTCCGCTGGCTGTGGGGACACGTCGTGCTGCGCACGCTGTCGCTCATGGCGGGGACGACCAACCTCGTCGCCTTCGGCGTCCTGGCGATCTTCGTGCTCTACATCCAGGACATCGTCGGGCTCGGTGACTTCGGGTTCGGGGTGATCATCTCGGCGGTGGGCGTCGGGGGCCTGCTCGGCGCGGTCGTGACCGGCAAGATCGTGGAGCGGCTGGGTCAGGGCGGGGCGATCATGACGTCGGTCGGACTGCTGGCGACGCTCGCCGTGATCATGGCCGGCACCTCCAATGGCATCGTCGTGGGGTTCCTCGGAGCCGGGTTCGGGCTGGCGATCACCATGTGGAACGTCGTGGCGGTATCGCTCCGCCAGCGCCTCACACCCGATGATCTGCGGGGCCGGGTGGCGAGCGTGGCCCGACTCCTCGCCTGGGGCACCCAGCCGCTCGGGGCGCTGCTCGGCGGCATCGTCGCTGATGCCTTCGGTCTCCGGGCGCCGTTCTACGTGGCGGCTGCGACGTGGGTCGTGATGCTTCTCGTCACCGGCGGGATCATCAACAACCGCCGGATTCGCGAGCTCGAAGACGGAGTGGCAG
>JBPEXB010000366.1:0-5202 GCA_052032125.1 Acidimicrobiia bacterium | reverse complement strand
ACCACCGACATCACCTCCCCGCGGGGTGAGAAACCGCCCACACAGCTCTCGCCGCGCCTCGCAGCGATACTCAGTACTGAGTACTCATTACTGACTACTCATCGCCTGAGCGCACTCCGTGCGCTCAGGCAATGTCGCGGTTCGTTCCGCTGAACAGTCGGTGGACGTCCTCGGCCGGCATGGGGCCGCCGAGGAGATAGCCCTGGACGGCGTCGCAGCCGAGCAGCTCCAGCACCTGGTACTGCTTGAAGCTCTCGACGCCCTCGACGATCGTGCGCAGCTCGTAGGCCGCTGCCAGGTCGAGCAGCGCCCGGAGCACCGCCCGCGCCCGAGCCGACTCGTCGATGTGCTTGACGAAGGCCCGGTCGATCTTCACGGCCGGCACCGGCAGGCGGCCCAGGTTCGAGACCGATCCGTAGCCGCGGCCGTAGTGGTCGACGGCGAAGTCGACGCCCAGGTCGATCAGGCGGGTGATCGCCGAGTCGACGTCCTGGTCCGAGGCCGAGCCGAGCACCGACTCGTCGACCTCGAGCACCAGCCGGTTGGGGGCCAGACCTCGCCGTACCAGCTCCTCCGCCACGACCTGGCCGAAACGCTGATCGAGGAGTTGGATGTCGGACACGTTGATGTGGAGACGGAGCTCGACGGCGAAGGTGCCGGAGGCATCCCACTCGGACAGCTGGCGACACGCCTCGGAGAGCACCCACCGGCCCAGCGGGACGATCAGCCCCGACTCCTCGGCCAGCGGGATGAACTCGTCGGCGCGCAGCGTACCGAGCTGCGGGTGATCCCAGCGGACCAGCGCCTCCACGGCCTCGACCGAGCGGTTGGCGGTGGTGAGGATCGGCTGATACTCGAGACGGAGCCCGGTCTCGCTGGTGACCGCATCTCGCAGCTGGTGCTCGAGCTCCAGCCGCTTGATCGTCTCGGCGGATTGGGTGGCGTCGTAGAACTCGAACCGGTCGCGTCCCTGCTCCTTGGCCCGCAGCAAGGCCTGATCGGCCCGGCGCAGGTAGCCGTCCAGGTCGATGACATTGCTCTCCAGGGCGATGCCGATGCTGGCGCCCACCGCCAGCTCCACCTCGTCGACCCCGACGACCACGGGGGCGTTGACCGCCTCGAGGATCCGCTCGGCGATCACGGCGGCGTCGCGAGCCTCGTGCACGTCCTCGCAGAGGATCACGAACTCGTCGCCGCCCAACCGGGCCACCATGTCCATGGGGCGGGACGCCTGCCGGAGGCGCTCGGCGAGCTCCCGCAGCACGGCGTCGCCGATGTGGTGGCCGAGCGAGTCGTTGATCCGCTTGAAGCGGTCGACGTCGAGGTACAACAGTGCCACGGACGAGTCACTGCGGTTGGCCCGCTCGAGGGCGAAGCGCATGCGCTCCATGAGCGAGGCGCGGTTGGCCAGCCCGGTGAGCAGGTCGTGGGTGGCCCGGTAGGCGAGGTCTTCGGCATTGAGCAGCGGCGAGCGGAGGGGCTCGACGTCGACCCGCCACTCGTCGGCTTCGCGGGCCAGGTCGATGACCACCTCGCTGATGCCGGTGCCGTCGACGACGAGCCGCATGGTCCTGCCGGCGTCGTCGGAGTGGTCGGCATCGAGGCGCACCGAGGCCGGGCCGTCGATACGGGCCGTCGGGACCTGCGGATCGTCCTCGAGGTCGATCTGGATGGCACCGTCGAGGGTGAAGGCGGCCAGCTGCGGCACGGGCGACGAATCGTCTTCGACCGCGGCGAGCCGGGGGGCGGCCTCAGCGGCGGCGATGAGCTCGCGGGAGAGGTCGGCGATCTCCTGCGACACCGGTTGGTCGGTGTCGGGCGATCGGTCTTCGGGAGAGTGGCCGCTCATCGCATCCCCTGCTGGCTCTCACCCTGAAATCGGCACGCCGGAAGAGCGCCCTGAGGCATTTCGCAGGCCTCACGCACCCCTCGTTCACGCAGAGTGACCATGCAAGGTCTGGGCCCCGCCATCCCGCCACCCTACCGGGTCGGGCCGCCACCGCTTGAGGTTTCTGGCGAGACGCCGACAAGGGAGACAACGAGCACAGGAGGTGACGGTGACCAGGCTGCGAGCGGACCTCGGACGGTGCACGGTCTCGCGGCTCAGGTCGGCCGGCATCCGCTCCCGGGGCCATCTCCGTGATGTCGGTGCGCTGGCGGCGTTCCACGCCGTGCGCAAGCTGTTCCCGGACGAGCGCCACATGCCGGCGCTGTTCAGCCACCAGGGTGCGCTGCTCGACCTGCATTGGGAAGACGACCCGGGCGTCTGACCACCACGGGTTCCGCAACCCGCCCTTCACGGAGGGTGGTCGGACCGCTATGCTGGTCTGCGGCGGAACCAAGAAGACCTCGGTTTGGGGAGGACATGTTGGTGCCGCTGTTTCGCGTTCGTCGAACCGCTCGATTCTCGATCCTGTTGGGACTGGCAGTCTCGCTCGTGGCGGCGTTCGTGCTCCTCTCCGACCGTCCCACCGATGCCGCGCCGCTCGGGCCTGGCGGGACGTTCATCGACGACGACCTCAACACCCACGAGGGCTACATCGAGGCGATCGCCGAGATCGGGGTGACGTCGGGCTGTGAGGTCGACGAATACTGTCCTCGCGACCTCGTCACCCGGGCCCAGATGGCCTCGTTCCTCGCCCGGGCGCTGAACCTGCCGGTGGCGTCGACCGACTACTTCACCGACGACGCCAACAGCGGCCACGAGGGCAACATCAACAAGCTGGCCGAGGCGGGCATCTCCCTCGGGTGTGGTGGCACCAACTACTGCCCCTCCGACCCGGTGAGCCGCGGCCAGATGGCATCGTTCCTCGCCCGAGCCTTCAACCTCCCGACGGCCTCCGGCGACTACTTCCCGGACGACGCCAACAGCGGCCACGAGGGCAACATCAACAAGATCGCCGAGGACGGCATCACCCTCGGCTGCGGCAACGGCAACTACTGCCCCTACGACAACGTGCCACGGGATCAGATGGCGTCGTTCATCGGCCGGGGTCTCGACCTGACCGAGAACACGCCGCCCTACCCCGTGCGCACCCTGCTGGAGCGCTTCTACGAGTACGACCCGAGCCGTGACGGCGTCAGGCGGTACGACACGGACGGCGTCTACCGGCCCCGCGGCTTCTCGGCCGGGCTCGACATCGACCCCGATGAGGGCGAGACGTACCTCGTCACCAGCGCCGGGCGTTACGACGGCTGGGACGTGTTCGTCCCAGACCGCGAGTGGTCGAACGTGACCAGCAGCCAATACATCAACATCAGCCTCACCCGGCCCGCCCGGGTGGCGGTCGTGTGGGTCTCCCGATGGGATCCGTTCCCGAGCTGGCTGAACAACTGGGCCCTCAGCGGCACCGTCGGCATCGACAACGAGGTGGCCAACGTCTACGAGACCACGCTCGGCTACGGCGAGCACTGGATCCCCGGCCCGAGCGCCGACAGCGACTACTCACGCAACTACCTGCTGCTGTTCGCCGAGAGCGACTCGACGCCGACCGCCGCTCCCCCGGTCCCGGCCGGCGAGGAGACGCCACAGCCCAACCAGCTGTGCCCGGTGTGGGTCCACGACGACCTCTATCAGGTCGAGGGCCCCGATGGCGAGATGTACGGCACATGGCACCCGCAGATCGACCCGACCTACTGGTGCCACTTCGGGCACGAACACGGCTCCAACCCGGCGCTCATCCCGGGCAAGCCGAAGGTCCCGTATCAGTACGTGGCCGCCAAGGTGCCCCAGAACGAGCCTGACATCGGCTTCAAGGAGATGATCTTCGAGACGCCCCAGGGATACTGGGTGCGGTTCGTCGACCACGCCGCCACCTCGTCGGAGCGCAGGGTCTGCGCCCAGCTGCACACCGTGTACGCCATGGTCTACAGCGCCAGCGGCCAAGAGCTCTTCCGCATGGGCTTCAAGGCCGACTTCGGGGCGTCGGAGTCGACCGACGACGGGCTCATCAACTCCGTCGACTGCGGCTACACCATGGCGGATCTGGCGGAGACGACCTCGTCGTCGAAGCGGATCCGGACGAGCGCCGACTCGAACGACTACGAGCGCTGGGACGGCCGGCCGACCGTCGAGGCGGCCAACCTCGGCATGGACTTCCGCAGGGAGTTCGACGTGCGAGACCCGTTCACGTTCTGCCCCGGCCTGCAGTGCAACGACGTGCAGTTCCACAACACGGGCGAGACCGGCACCCGACGGACCACCCACGTGGACGATTTCGTGTTCGACCATCGTCTGGCCCTGGCGACCGGGACCTACTACACCGACCCGTATGGCACCACCATCGTCGCCTCCGACGCCGCCAACGCCGTCGAGCAGTACATCGCCCCGGGGTTCTACCTCGATCTGGGCATCATGGGCCAGGACAAGTGTGTGGCCGCCGACCCTTGGTACATGGAGTACCTCTGCAACGACATGAGCGTCGGCAGGGTCAACATCTCCCACTCGCTCGACCCGGCGGCCTGGGACGCCCAGCTGCTGTCGGCGGCGGTGGCGGATGGCATGACGCTGGCGGCTGCGCAGGATCTGTACCGCTGCACGATCGACACCACGCTCGATCGTGATCACGTCGTGGTCCCGGCGCCGGCGGATGGCATCGAAGACACCCTGCTGGTGATGCTGCTGCTGCCGCTGAGCGCCCTGCGGAGGGGCGTGGAGCAGCAAGAGCTGGGCTGAGCCGGTACTGAGTACTGAGTACTGAGTACTCCTCAGGCCAGCGCCACCAACTCGAGCATGCTCTCGTCGAAGTAGGTCGTGGCGCCCTCGGGCATCATGAGCGCCCGATCGGGCACCAGCTCGGCGACGAAGTCCGTGTCGTGAGAGACGAGCACGATCGTGCCCTCGTACTGGTGGAGCGCATCGAGCAGGGCGTCCTTGGCCTGGGGGTCGAGGTTGTTGGTCGGCTCGTCCAGCAGCAACACGTTGGGACGGGCCACGACCAGCTGCGCCAGCGCCAGCTTGGTCTTCTCCCCTCCCGACAGCGTGCCGGCATCCTGATCCACCTTGTCGGAGAGCAGGAAGTGGCCGAGGATCGAGCGGAGCTGCTGGTCGGGCAGTGTCGAGACCTCTCGCATGTGCGACAGGACGTCGCGTCCCGCCCGAATCTGCTCGTGCTCCTGGGCGTAGTAGCCCAGAGTGGCCTTGTGCCCGATCTCGACCGCGCCGAGGTCGGGTGTCGAGACTCCTGCCAGGATCCGCAGCAG
>JBPEXB010000365.1:0-21917 GCA_052032125.1 Acidimicrobiia bacterium | reverse complement strand
CGAACCCGACCAGGTCCGAGATGACCTTGTCCCGGAAGAACATCGCCACCGGATCGTTGCGGCTGAAGACAGCCTGCCACGGGCGGTACAGGGTCTCCGCCTCCTCGACCACCCCGCTGGCGTTGCGCTCGAACGAGCCGAGGTCCAACGTCGGGGCCAGGACGTCCTCGCCGGTGGCCACCCAACGGACGCCGTTCTTGGCGAACAGCGACATCACCAGCTGGGCCACCGCCCCCTCCCCCGGCCACATGCCGACCGGGCGCCGTCCCAGCAGCCGCTCGGCTTCGTCCAGGCCGCGGATCACGTGCTCGTCGGCGTCGGGGATCTGCTGGAAGCGGTTGTCGGGGAGCACCGCCGCCGGGTCGCCGACCGTTGCCAGGTTGGTGTCCGCCAACAGCGGCAGGATCGGGTGCGCCAGCGGGGTCGTGATGACCTCGATCTGGCCGGCCTCCCACATCTCGGTGTGGAGCGGGATGACCTCGCCGATGATGCGGAGGTGCTCGTCGAGCACCGTGGCGATGTCCTCCTCGGTGAAGTCTCGACCCTTGGCGACCAAGGACGCCAGCGGCTCCTCGGCCAGGAAGCTGGGGTCGGTCCACCCGAGGTTGAAGAGCAACTGAAGGTCGCGGTAGTCGGCGGTCGAGAACGTGTCGAGCGGGGCGGTCGCGCCGCCGGCCGTCGCCCGTTGGTCGGCCAGCTCCTGGTAGCGGGGGAAGCGGGCGATGATCTTCGGGTTGATGTCGAAGAAGCGCTCCATGAGGAACCGCTTCTCGTCGTCGGACAGCTGGGCGGCCGGGATCTCCGACGTCACCCAGTAGAGATCTTTGGTCCCGCTGGCCAGCTCCTCGAGCTGCAACAGCAGGATCGGCGTCAGGTTGAACGTCGCCTGCACGTCGGGAAACTCGCGCAGGAGGGCGGCCATGTCGTAATAGTCCTTGGTGGCGTGGACCCGGACCCAGGGGCGCGTCACGACGCCGTTCTCGTCGAGCGGGTAGCGCGGCTGGTGCTGGTGCCAGACCAGGTTGAGGTAGATGTCCGGGGGCGCTTCGACCGATGGGGGCGCGGTCGTGGAGGTGGGCTCGGTGGTGGGAGCGGGCGCCTCGGTCGACGGCGTCGTCGGTTCGGTGTCGCCAGACGTGCAGGCCGAGGCCACGAGGGCCATCGCCACGAGGGCTGCGAGGACGGAGCGCCGGGTCATGCCAGCACCGCGCCGCTCAGCGGCCCGAGGCGCACGCCGCGCTCGGTCAGTTCGGCCATGCCACTGGTCATGACGGTCTCCCCTCGAACGTCCATCTCGAGCTCCGTCTCCGAGAGCCCGCCGTTGACGGCCACGAGCACGTCGGCGTCGCCGGTGCGGGCGAACGCGAAGGCTTCCCCTTGAGCAGCGACGAGCCGGAACCCACCCCTCCGCAGGGCATCGTGTTCACGGCGGATCCTTCCGAGGCTGCGCAGGTGCTCCACGAGGGGCTCACCGTCCACGCCGTCCCACTTGAACGTGGCCCGCATCCCGGGATCTTCCCCGCCCACCAAGCCGATCTCGTCGCCGTAGTAGAGGCCGGGGGCGCCCGGCAGGGTCATCTGGAGGAAGGTGCCGAGCCGCAGCCGATCTCGATCCTCGCCGGCCAGGGTCAGGAAGCGTGGCTTGTCGTGGCTGCCGATGAGGTTGTGCGACACCGCCGTCACCGCCGGCGAGTACATGGCCAGCATGCGCAGGTAGCCCTCCAGGAACCGCTCGGCGTCGATGCGCCGTGAGCCGATCCAATCGAGCACCAGCTGGCGGAACGTGTAGTTCATCGTGGCGTCGAACTCGTCGCCCTGCAGCCACCGGCGGGTGTCGCCGAAGATCTCGGCCAGCAGGTAGACGTCATGGCGCGCCTGACGGGCAGCGTTGCGGACGTCGGGCCACACGTCGTGGTCGATGTAGCGGGCGACGTCCATGCGCCATCCGTCGATGTCGAACTCGGTGATCCAGTGGCGGATGATGCCCAGCGCGTGCTGGCGGGCGCCGGGATCGGCGAGGTCGATGCGCGGCATCGTCGGCACTCCGTACCAGGTGTCGTAGGTCGGCTCGAAGACCTTGCCGTCGTCCTCGACCGCCTCGAGGGTCAGGCCGGTCTCGTCGGGGAGGAATCGCTCGACCTCCGCCCACCACGTCCCTTCTTCGATCAGGTGGGGGCGGTACCGCACCCGGGGCGGCCAGTCGTCGACCTGGAACCAGGAGGCGTACTCCGACTCCTGGCCGCGTTCGACGACATCGGCGAAGGCGGACCACGTGGGATGGGCGTGGTTCAGCGACGCATCGAGCATGATGCGGATCCCCGCCGCGTGCAGCTCCTTCACCAGCAGCCGCAATCCCTCGTCACCCCCCAGCCGCGGATCGACGTGGTGGTAGTCGCTGGCGTCGTAGCGGTGATTCGACGGGCTCACGTTGACCGGGTTGAGGTAGACGAGGTCGACCCCGAGCGACACCAGGTAGTCGACCTTCTGGCTGATACCGATCAGGTCGCCGCCCTGAAAGCCTCGTGAGGTCGGAGGCTCGTCCCACGGCCGGACACCGGGCGGGCTGGTGGAGGGCTCGCCGTCGGCGAACCGGTCCGGGAAGATCTGATAGACCACGGCGCCCACGGCCCATGCGGGGACGTCGTGGGGCTCGAGGCCGGCCGGATCGAGCATGAAGGTGTCGATGCGCTCGACGGCTCCCGTGATGCCCATGGCGGTGAAGTAGACGGGGACACCTTCGTCGGCCAGGAAGGCGAGCGAGTACTCGAAAGGCTCGTCGCCGGCGTCGAGGGCCAGCTCCCAGAACGCCACCGTGCCCGCTCGCCCGACCAGGTCGAACTCGTGCATCGCCGGGGCACCACTGGTGCGGATCGCCAGCGCCGCTCGGGTGAAACCGGCCGGCGTCAGCACCCTGAACGCCAGGCGTCCGTCGGCCAGCTTCGATAGGTGGGCGCGATCAGCCGGATCGAAGTCGATCGGGTGCGGCCAGAGGTTGGAGGGCGTCCCGAACGGCATCAAGTCGAGGATGCGCGAGCGATCCCTCACCCCTTGACGGCTCCCTGGGTGAGGCCGGAGATGATCTGTTTCTGCGCGGCCAAGAACGTGAGCACGATCGGTAAGGCCCCGATCAGCGAGGCCGCCGCCAGGTTCCCCCACTTGGCGGCGTAGTCGCTCTGGACGAACAAGCGGAGCCCGACCGGCAAGGTGAGCTGCTCGGCCGAGCGCAAGATGGTCTGAGCGAGGAGGAACTCGGAGTAGATCCCGATGAACGTGATGATGAAGATCACGGCCAGCACCGGGCGAGCGAGCGGCAGGATGATCTTCCAGTAGATCTGGAAGGGTGAGGCGCCGTCCACTTCGGCGGATTCGTCCAGCGAGGTGGGCACCGAGTCCATGAACCCCTTGATCAGGAACGTGTTGAACCCGATGGCGCCGCCGAGGTAGACGAGGATCAAGCCGGGATGCGTGTCGAGCCCGAGCGCCGGGAACACGTCGCCGATCTGCAGCAACAGCAGGAAGATGGCCACGAAGGCCAGGAACTGCGGAAAGACCTGCACCAGCAGCAGCGTGAGCAGGCCGATCCGCCGGCCCTTGAACCGCAGGCGCGAGAAGGCGTAGGCAGCCAGCGAGGCCAGGAAGACGTTGAGGATCGTGGCGACGAGCGACACGTACCACGAGTTCCAGATCCATCGGCCGAACGGAGCGAGCGGGTTGTCGAAGAGCTCGCGGAAGTTCTCCAGAGTGGCCCCGTCGGGGATGAGCTTGGCGGTGGCCAGGTTGTCGACCGGGTTGATGGCCGCCGAGGCGACCCACACCAGCGGGAACAGGGAGAACACGGCGAACGCCAGCAGGAGCGAGTGACGCCACAAACGCCTCCGGAACCACTGGCGCGGCGTCAGCCGCTCCGCCTTGGGACCGAGGCCGGGGTCGATCGGCGGCGGCTCCGTGACGACGGCGCCGGCGGGCACATCAGCCATAGACGTCCTCCAAGCGTTTCGTGAGACGGAAGCTGGCGGCGGAGATCAAGGCAACGAGGATGAAGATGAGGATGGCGAGCGCTGCACCGAGCGCGAAGTTCTGCCCTCGTCCCGACTGCACGGCGATGTCGAAGGTGAACGAGATGAGGATGTCGGTCTCGCCCACCGGGACCGCGCTGTCGAGGATCGGTGGCCCACCGTTGGTGAGGAGGAAGATCAGCACGAAGTTGTTGAAGTTGAAAGCGAACGATCCGATCAGCAGCGGGGCGATCGACACCATCAACAGCGGGAACGTCACCGTGCGGAAGACCCTGATCGGCCCGGCGCCGTCCACCCGGGCGGCCTCCTTCAGCTCGCTTGGGATGGACTGGAGGGCTCCGGTGACGATCAGGAACATGTACGGGAAGCCCAGCCAGGTGTTGACCAGGAGGATCGCCACCTTGGCCCAGAACCCGTCGAGCAGCCACGGGATCGGGTCGGTGCCGAGGACGTCGAAGAGTGGGGACAGGGCGCGGTTCACCTGTCCGAAGGTGTCGTTGAGCATCCCGCGCCACACCAGAGCCGAGATGAAGGCCGGCACCGCATACGGGAGGATCAGGATCGATCGGTAGAGGGCCCGCCCCCGGAGCTTCTCGTCGTCGAGCGCCGTGGCGAGCGCCAATCCGACGGCCAGTGTCAGACCGACCGAGAGCGCCGCGAAGACCACGTTCCACGTGAAGACGCGCAGGAACGGGCTGCGGATGCGTTCGTTGGTGATGATGTCGGAGTAGTTGTCGAAGCCGATCGGCACCCGCCAGCCCGGGTCGATGCGCTGGCCGTCGCAGTAGAAGTTGCCGGTGTCGGGCACGCAGGTCACGCCGAGTTGCGTGTCGAGCAGGGTGTCGGTCTCCGCGTCGTAGACGTAGCGCTGGCTCGATCGGAGCAGGCGGGCGCGCGACGTCGTGAGGACCTGCACCTCGCCGGTGTCGGGGAGGTCGAGGATCAGCGTCTCCAGCTCGTTGGCGATGCCGAAGAGGTCGCGTAAGAGCAGTAGCTGGAAGCCTCCGATCGACTCCGGAACGCCGTCGCCGTCGTCGTCCACGATCCCGAGCTCGGCCGGATCCTGGAGCGGATCGACGGAGGGTTCGGCACCCCGCTGACGCGGCTGGCCGAAGAACACCTCGCCGGCATCGGTGCGGATCCAGAACCGCAGGTCGCCGGATCCGTCGCGATAGACGAAGAGGTCGTATTCCTCGGCTTCGTCCGGATCGGTGGCGGTCACCTCGGACTCGAGTCGCTCGATCGCCTGGGTCTTCGTGAGCAGGTTGCCGGTCTGCCAGTTGGTGAGCGAGATCCAGAAGCTGAAGCCGATCGGCCAGATCACGAACATGAACATCACGACCAGGCCGGGGGTGATCCACCGGAGGGCGTTCGTGCCCTTCCAGAGGTACACCCAGTTGATGAAGAGGGTGCCGACGACCAGCGAGGCCAGCAGGCCCCAGGCCTCGGCGCCGATGAGCACGAACACCGCAAAGATGGCGACGGCGTCGAGGGCGGCGAGGGCGGCGAGCTTGATGACGAAGCCGCGCCCCCACTGAGAAGAATCGCGCAACGGGGAGAGGGTGCTCATGGACTCCCTCTCCCCGTCGTGCGTGTCATGTCGTGTGTCTACTCGTTCCTAGCCGGCCAGCGCCTCCTCGACGCTGGTCTGGGCGTTGGCCAGTGCCTCGGCGGCGCTCAGCTCACCGTTGCGCACGGCGAGGATGTTGTCGCCGAGCGGGCCCCACACCGATCCCATCTCAGGGATGTTCGGCAGCGGGAACCCGGTGGCGGCCGAGTCGGCGAAGACCACCTGCGCGGCGTCATCCGAGTTGGCCTCGAGCGTCGGCAGGTGGGCCGGCGTCCGCGGGTCGGCATCGAACAGCGCCTGCATCGTGTCCTGGGTGGCGACGAAGTCGAACAGGAACGACTGGGCGATCACCGTGTTCTCGGAGAAGGCCGACAGGTAGAAGCCCTGGCCGCCCACGAAGGGCGCGGGAGCATTCCCGCCGATGGTCGGGATGGTCGTCACGGCCCAGTTGAGCTCGGTGTCACCGAGCGCTCCGAGCTCCCAAGGACCGGTGATCCAGAAGGGCTGGGTGCCCTCGAGGAACTGGTTCTTGGCGGTGTCGTAGTTGGTCGAGCCGATGTAGCCCGCATCCACCTGCGCCTCGAGCACCTCGATGCCGGCGACCGACTCCGCGGAGTCGAGCAGGATCGTGCTGCCGTCCCAGCCGGTGGCGGGGTCGTAGGCGAAGATGTTGCCGCCGGCGGCGGTCAGGAACGGGTAGTTGTGGTAGGCGTCGCCGCCATCCCCACCACCCGGCAGGCCGACGCAGTTGGTGATGTCGGTCAGGCCGTCACAGATGGCCGTCAGCTCGTCCCAGGTGCTGGGCGGGGTGTCGACCAGGTCGGCGTTGTAGTACATGGCGATCGCCTCGGTGGCGTACGGCAGTGCGTACACGGTGCCGCCGAACGAGAACATGTCCAGAGCGATCTGGTTGAACTCGCTGGCGCGGCTGCCGAGGTCGATCGGGGCCACGACGCCGTTGGTGGCGAGCTCGCCCGACCAGTCGCCGGCACCGATGAAGATGTCGGGACCCTCGCCGGCGGGGCCGGCGGTCTGCACCTGGTTGCGAATCTCGCCGAAGTCGACGATCTCGATGATGACGTCGACGCCGGTGGCCTCTTCGAAGGCGGGAGCCACACTCTCCATGACCTCGGCCCGGTTCTCGTCTGCCCAGATGACCAGCTCGATCATCTCGGCGGCGGTCGTCGTGGTGGCCTCGGTCGTGGCGGTGGTGGTCGCCTGGGTTGCTTCCGTGGTTGCCGCCGTGGTGGCCTCGGTGGCCTCCGTCGGCTGTGCGGCGTCGTCGCCCTCGTCGGTTCCGCAAGCTGCGGCGACCAGGGCGAGGACGAGGAGCACTGCAATCCACATTCCCCGTACGTTTCGCACGGTTCCTCCTCATGTGTTCACAATTGGGATGCCGTCACATGCGTGTGCGGCGGGCGGAGTCAACCACAAGTTTCCGCCACATTCCACAAGAGTTTCAGCAAACCACTGCAAATCCTGCAAACCCCGAGTATGCTGGCCATCTGTCGTATCGAGGGAATTCCATGCGTCCGCCGCTGCGAGACGTGGCCGAGCAGGCCGGGGTCAGCCAGGCCACCGTCAGCCGGGTCGTGAACGGACGACCGGGGGTCGCCGATGCCACTCGCCGGGCCGTGCTGGCGGTGCTCGCCGAGCACGGCTTCACCAGCTCGCCGATCCGGACCAGGAGCAACGTGGTCGGGATCGTCACGCCCGAGTTGGAGAACCCGATCTTCCCGCTCCTCGCTCAGACCATCGAGGCGCGCCTGGCTCGCCACGGCCTGCTCGGCATGATCTGCCCGTCGACGCCGGAGACGGCTGCCGAGCAGGACTACCTCGATCACTTCGCGACGATCGGGGCGGCGGGCGTCGTCGTGGTGGCTGGTCGCTACGCCGGCATCAACGGGAGCTACGCGCCGTACGAGGCGATGCGTGAGCGCGGGATGCCGATCGTCCTGGTGAACGCGGTCGACAAGTCCACGCCGGTGCCGGCCGTCGGGATCGACCTGGGCGTGGTGGGCGAGGTGGGCGTCGACCACCTCGTGAGCCTCGGGCACCGCCGGCTCGGCTGCCTCGTCGGACCCCGGCGCTTCGAGACGACCAAACAGCTCCTCGCCGGCTACCGACGAGCGGTGGACCGAGCCGCGCTCGGGGAATCCCGAGACCGGATCGCCGAGAGCACGTTCACGATGGAAGGCGGCGAGGCGGGTGCGGCTTCGCTGCTGGACGACGGCGCCACCGGCATCGTGACGACCAGCGACATCATGGCGATCGGCGCCATCGCCGAAGTCCGCAGTCGCGGCCTGCAGGTGCCCGACGATGTCTCGGTGGTGGGGCTCGACGGCACGCCGTCGGCCTCCCTGACCGACCCGCCGCTGACCACCTCTCGGCAACCGGTCGCCCGGATGGCGAGCGCCGTGGTGGCCTTGCTCACCTCGGATGCCGCCGCCGTCCGGCCCACCGTGCAGCTCTTCAGGCCCGAGCTGGTGGTGGGCGGCTCGACCGGCGTGGCACCCGCCGCAGCCTGAACGAAGACCTGACCGAACATATGTTCGATCGATCTGCTACGGTCGATCCATGGCGCAGCTGCGATGGACCACGGCCGACTCGGCGACGCAGGACGCGCTGTTCGACGACGTCGTGGAGCGCCACATGGGACGGGGCGCCTACGAAGGCCTCGAGTTCATCCACGTCGAGGCGCGCTCGGTCATCAACCGGATCCCCGTCCCGGGCCGCTTCCCCTTCGAGTACACGATCAACGCCTACCGAGGATGCAGTCATCGCTGTGTTTATTGCTTCGCGCGCCCCACACACGAGTACCTCGGGTTGAACATCGCTGGGGATTTCGACACGAAGATCGTCGTGAAGGTCAACGCTCCGGCCATGGTGCGGCACGAGACGGAGCCGGGGCGATGGGCCGGCCACCCGATCGCCATGGGCACCAACACCGACCCCTACCAGCACGCCGAGGGCAAGTATCGCCTGACGCGCCAGATCATCGAGGTCCTGGCCGAGCGGGCCAACCCGTTCTCGATCCTGACGAAGTCTCCGTTGGTCCTCCGCGATCTCGACGTGCTCACCGACGCCGCCGCCGTGACCGACGTCAACGTCGACTTCTCCGTCGCCACACTCGACGAGAGCGTCTGGTCGGCCACCGAGCCGGGGACCGCCCATCCGAGGAAGCGACTCGATGCGGTCCGCCGGCTGAACGATGCCGGCATCCCCTCGGGTGTGCTCATGGGGCCCGTGCTGCCGGCCATGTCGGATGGACCGGAGCAACTGGAGGCGGTGGTCGAGGCCGCGGTCGAGGCAGGAGCCCGATTCATCGGCGGGATGTACCTGCACCTGCGTGGGCCGTTGAAGCGTCACTGGATGGACTGGCTCGCCGAGCACCGTCCCGACCTGCTCGGCCGCTATGCCGACGCCTACGCCACCAGTGCCTATGCACCGGCGGACGCCCAACGACACCTGAGCGCCTTGATCCGCTCGCTCGTCGAGCGACAAGGCGGTCCCGGCCCTGACAGGACCTGGCGCACCGAGCCTGACGAGCCTGCCGAGACGAGCGAGCAACTCACCCTCGGCGTCTGAGGGAGTGGGCTCAGAAGCGGCGCAATAGGCTGCACGCATGTCCGACGAGTTCGCCATCCCCACCCCGGCGCTCGTCGTGCTGATCGGCCCCTCCGGGTGTGGCAAGACGACGTGGGCCGAGAAGCACTTTCGTGAAGGACAGATCCTCTCGAGCGACCACTTCCGCTCGTACTTCGGGACCGGGCCCCACGACCAGACCGTCAGCACCGAGGCCTTCGGGTTGCTGAACTCGCTCCTCGACCACCGCCTCGACGCCGGACTGACGACCGTCGTGGACACGCTCGGGCTCGACGCCGAGGAGCGCCAGCGGTACCGGCAGAGGGCGGCCGACGCCGGGATGGCCTGCGTGGCCGTCGGCTTCGACACCGACCCGGCCATCTGCCACGAGCGCAATGCGGCTCGCGACCGGTCCGTGCCCAAGAGCGTGCTCGACAAGCAGATCCGCCGCTGGCGCCAGGCGCGCGACGGGCTCGACGACGAGGGCTTCGATCAGGTCATCATCGATCCGGGCCCGCCGCGGCTCGTGCCGGACGCGATGGTCGTCGAGGCACAGGCCCAGGCGCCTCCACCGGGCGCCTTCGCCTTCGATCTCGTCGTGTCCAGCTTCGACTTCGGCGACGACCTCGAGGGCACCCTGGTTGCCATCGCGCAGGCGGCAGAACGGGCCGGCTTTCGGGCCTTGTGGGTCATGGACCACTTTCGCCAGATCCCGCAGGTCGGCAGGGCCTGGGATCCGATGCTCGAGGGCTACACGACGCTCGCCTACCTGGCGGCCAAGACATCGACGCTGCGGCTCGGCACGCTGGTGACCGGCATCGAGCATCGCAACGTGGGCCTGCTCGCCAAGATCATCGCCACGCTCGACGTCCTGAGCGGTGGACGCGCCGAGTGCGGTATCGGCGGCGGGTGGTTCAGCGCCGAACAGGCGGCGTACGGGTATCCCGTGAACTCCAACAAGGTCCGGCTCGACACCCTCGAGGACGCACTGCAGGCGCTCCCGTTGCTGTGGGGCCCGGGCAGCAAGTCGTTCGAGGGCAAGGTGATCTCGATCCCCGAGGCGCTGGCCTACCCACGGCCGTTGCAGGACCCCCTCCCAATCCTGGTGGGCGGGGGCGGCGAGAAACGGACCCTGCGAATGGTGGCGCAGCACGCGCAGGCCTCGAACCTGATGGGCGACCTGGCCACCATCCAGCACAAGATCGACGTGCTGCAGCGACACTGTGCCGAGGTCGGGCGGGACCCGGACGAGATCGCCATCACCGTGCTGAGTCCGCTCGTCCACGCTCGATCCGGGGCGGACCTCCAGGAGCTGGTCGAGCGGCTCCGGCCTCAGAACCAGTCGGCCGAGGCATTTGCCGCCGCCAACGCCGCCGGCACGACCGCCGAACACGTCGAGCACTTCCGCCGGCTCGCCGACCTGGGGGTCGACCGGGCGTGTGTCGTCCTGGCCGGCAACGACGGCCCCGAGCGCGTCGAGGCCTTCGGCGAGGTCATCGAGGCGTTCGCCTAGGCGATCCTTAGGTTCCGCTGTACCTAGAGGTACACCAGAGCCGAATGTTGGGCGCCCTTCGAACTTCCGGCTGGGCTGTACCCAGAGGTACACCCGAGCCTAAGGATCGACCAAGCGAACGCTCAGTGTCACGTCACTGCGGGGACACGCTCCAGGGCGGCCTTGATCTTCTCCTCGGGGTGGTCGTAGTCGATCATCTCGCCGGACAGGTACGTGTCGTACGCGGCCATGTCGAAGTGCCCGTGACCGCACAGCGCCGTCAGGATCACCTTCTCCTCACCGGACTCGGCGCAGCGCTTGGCCTCGCGGATCGCCGAGGCGATCGCATGGGTCGGCTCCGGCGCCGGGATGATGCCTTCCGCTCGCGCAAACGCGACGGCGCCGTCGAAGCACTCGGTCTGACCGATCGCCTCGGCCTCCATCAGGCCCAGCTCGTAGATGTGGGAGATCAGCGGCGCCATGCCGTGGTAGCGCAGGCCACCGGCGTGGATCGGGTCCGGAACGAAGTCGTGGCCCAGCGTGTGCATCTTGAGCAGCGGCGTCATCCCGAGCGTGTCGCCGAAGTCGTACTGGTACACACCCTTGGTCAGTGACGGCGAGGCAGCCGGCTCCACGGCCCGAATCGTCGGGTTCATGTTCCCGGCCATCTTCTCGCGGATGAACGGGAACGAGAGGCCGGCGAAGTTCGATCCGCCACCTGTGCAGCCGACCAGCAGGTCCGGCGTCTCGCCGGCCAGCTCCATCTGGGCGAGCGCCTCCTCCCCGATGACGGTCTGGTGCATCAGCACGTGGTTGAGCACCGACCCGAGGGCGTACTTGACATCGTCCCCGGCGGCCGCCATCTCGATCGCCTCGGAGATGGCGATGCCCAAGCTGCCCGGGCTCTCCGGATCCTGTTCGAGGATGGCCCGCCCGGCATTGGTGAGCTTGGACGGGCTGGAGTGCACCGAGGCGCCCCAGGTGCGCATCATCAGGCTCCGATACGGCTTCTGCTGGAACGAGGCGGCGACCTGCCACACCTCGCACTCGATGCCGAACATCTGGCAGGCGAACGCCAGGGCGCTCCCCCACTGGCCCGCCCCGGTCTCGGTGGTGATCTTCCTGACTCCGGCCTTGGAGTTGTAGAAGGCCTGCGGCACGGCGGTGTTGGGCTTGTGCGACCCGGCCGGGCTCACGCCCTCGTACTTGTAGTAGATGCGGGCGGGGGTGCCGATCGCCTGCTCGAGGCGCCGGGCCCGATAGAGCGGCGAGGGCCGCCACAACCGGTAGATGTCTCGAACCTCTTCGGGAATCTCGACGAAGCGGTCCTGGGTGACCTCCTGGAGGATCAGGTCCATCGGGAACAGGGGCGCCAGATCGTCGGGCCCGACCGGCTCATGCGTCGCCGGGTGCAGCGGAGGCGGTGGCGGGGCCGGGAGGTCCGGGATGATGTTGTACCAGTGCGTCGGCAGCTGCGACTCGTCGAGGATGATCTTGGTCTGATCCGACATGACGATCCCTTCGCTCACGACAGTGCCCCCGACGGTACTGCGCCGGCCGGACCGGTGTCGGACGTGCTGCGAGTGACGTGGAGCCTGCAAGAATCGGGATCACTCGACCGACGCGAGGTCTCATGGCCACCGACACCCCCATCCCGAACCCCGATGCCCGCGACTTCCTGGACATCGACCACCTCCTGAGCCCCGAGGAGCGGCTGCTTCGCGACACCGTGCGCCAGTGGGTCGGCGACCAGGTCCTGCCCAACATCGCCGAGTGGTTCGAGGAGGGCATCCTGCCGCGAGAGCTGGCGCAGGAGGTCGGCAAGCTGGGCCTGCTGGGCATGCATCTCGAGGGGTACGGCTGCGCGGGTGCGTCGGCGGTCGACTACGGCATCGCCTGCCTGGAGCTGGAAGCGGGAGACTCCGGCGTCCGCAGCATGGTGTCGGTGCAGGGTTCGCTGGCCATGTTCCCGATCTGGAAGTACGGCTCGGAGGAGCAGAAGGAGGAGTGGTTGCCCCGCATGGCGGCCGGCGAGGCGATCGGCTGCTTCGGCCTGACCGAGCCGGACTCCGGCTCCGATCCGAGCAGCATGCGCACCCAGGCCCGCCGGGACGGCTCCGACTGGGTGCTCAACGGCACGAAGATGTGGATCTCGAACGGCTCGGTCGCCGACGTGGCGGTCGTGTGGGCGCGCACCGACGACGGGATCCGCGGCTTCGTCGTGCCGACCGACACGCCGGGGTTCTCGGCGCCCGACATCCACCACAAGATGTCGTTGCGCGCCTCGCACACCTCCGAGCTGGTGATGGACGACGTGCGGCTGCCGGCCGAGGCGGTGCTGCCCGGCGTCGCCTCGATGCGGGGGCCGCTCTCGTGCCTCTCCGAGGCTCGTTATGGGATCGCCTGGGGGTCGATGGGAGCCGCCCGGGCGTGCTACGAGGCGGCACTCGACTACGCCACCACCCGGCACCAGTTCGGCAAGCCGATCGCCTCGTTCCAGCTCACCCAGCGCAAGCTGGTCGAGATGATGGTGGCGATCAACCGCGGCCTTCTGGTGGCATTGCACCTGGGCCGCATGAAGGACGAGGGTCGGATCACGCCCCAGCACGTCTCGTTCGGCAAGTTCGACAATGTCCGGGCGGCGCTCGACATCGCCCGCGAGGCCCGCTCGGTGCTGGGCGCCAACGGCATCACCCTCGAGTACCCGGTCATCCGGCACATGAACAACCTCGAGTCGGTGTACACCTACGAAGGCACGAACGAGATCCACACGCTGATCCTCGGGCAGGCGATCACCGGCATCAATGCGTTCGACTGAACGACCGCCGGAACTCCACAGCCGACTGATCGACCGCACCCCGTTCTTCTACGGGTGGGTGGTCCTGGCCGCCGGCATGCTGGTGAGTGCCGTGACCATTCCCGGCCAGACCGTCGGGATCTCCGTCTTCCTGGACTCGATCATCGAAGACTTGGGGGTCAGCCGGGCCACGGTCTCGGCTCTCTACACGCTCGGCACCGCGATCGGGGCGCTGTCGCTCACCTACGTCGGGCGGTTCCTCGACCGGGTCGGGCCCCGCCTCGGGACGGTCGTGATCGGCCTGGCGTTCGCCGGCGCCTGTGCCTTCCTCGGGTCGGTCCAGACGCTGCTGATGCTGGCGGTGGGGTTCGTGCTGATCCGCGGGCTCGGCCAGGGCTCGCTCGGCCTGGCAGCCGTCTACGGGGTCAACCTGTGGTTCGTGCGTCGCCGCGGACTGGCGATCGGTCTGTCCGGGGTCGGATTCGCCCTCGCCATCTCGGTCGTGCCTGGGATCTTCGAGAGCCTGCGGGCTGCCAACGGCTGGCGAACCACGTACTTCATTCTCGCCGTCGCCGTGGCGGTCGCCATCATCCCGCTCGGACTGTTGTTTCGCAGCCAGCCGGAGCGGTACGGGCTGGTGCCGGATGGCCGGCCGGGCGGTCGGTGGGACGAGCCTGAGACCGAGGAGCCGTCGGTGCTCCCCGCCCGCGCCCGCCGCTCGGGAGTCTTCTGGCTGTTCACCCTCGGGATCTTCACCACCTCAGGGCTGGGCACCGGCGTGATGTTCCACCACTTCTCGATCCTCGAATCGGCGGGCGTCGGCCGCGCCGACGCGGCGTTGGTGTTCGTGCCGTTCGGCCTGGCCGCCGCCGCCTTCGGGATCATCGGAGGGCTCCTCGTCGACCGCTTCCCACACCGCTTCTCGCTGGCGGCTGCCGAGTTGCTGCTGGTCGCCATCCTTCTCTCGGCCACCCGGCTCTCGGGCGTTCCGAGCCTCTGGGCCTACGGCCTCGCCCTCGGGGCGATGCAGGGCCTCGCCCTGGCGGTGTCGGCAACCGTCTATGCCCACGAGTTCGGGCGCGGATACCTCGGTGAGATCAAAGGCACCGCCTCGACCATCACCATCGGCGGATCGGCGGTGGGCCCCCTGCTGTACGGCGCCGCCTACGACCTGATGGGCGTGTACGGCCCAGCCCTTGCTTGGTCGGCGCTGCTGCCGCTGGCGATCGCCCTCGTGGCACTCGTGACCCCGCCGCCCGCTCTGCGTCTTCGCTGAGCGATCAGCGGAACCGTCAAACCCACCCGGAGAGTTTCCGATCCAATGGGTGGAGGACGCGATGAGAAAACCTCGATCGACCCGTCGAATCTCAGCCGTTCGCGGCGTCCGTACTGGTGAGACCTCTCGCCAGGAAGGAAGTCATGCGAACGAGAATCCTCATCGCCTTCATCGCAGCGTTGCTGACGCTGCCGACCGCCGCGTTCGCGGTGGAGAACGACGTTGCCCCGGATCGGGCCACGGACACGGTCGCCGATCGGCAGGTCGATCGTGACCACGATCAAGCGTCCGACACCCGGGCCGACGACACCGTCGAGGTCGACCGGGTCACCGACCAAGCGACTGATCGCGTCGTCGACCGTCCGTCTGACGAGGTCACCGACCGGCCCACCGATCGAGTCCGCGATCGGCACATCGACCGGCGCTGTCTCGATGCAGACGTGCTCACCGATCGGTGCTGCCTGCACTTCGCCGACGAGCACCCCGAACGGTGCCGGGACCACGCATGCAAGGACACCGACCGCATCACCGACCGGTGCTGCGTGTTCCTCGCCGACGAGCACCCCGAGCGTTGCCGGGACCACGAGATCGACGAGATCAACTACCGGAAGCTGTTCTGGCGGGCCTTCCACGCCGGCAACTGGCAGCTCATCGTGCGGCTGCTCAAGCATCTCGAGATCGTCTGAGCCGGGAGCCCGGAGCATCTGCCAGGGCACCGCATGGAGCGAGGCACCGTGACCCTCCCCGAGCTCAGCTCACTCGACGACTGGGTCGAGGGCATCCGACAGCGGTCTGATGCGGCGTTCCGTGCGGTCTACGAGTCGATGGCGAACGACCTGGCGTCGTTCGCCATCGGCTTTCTCCGGGATCGCAAGGCCGCCGAGGACGCCGTGCAGCAAGCCTTCCTCGAGCTGGTCAAAGCGGCGCCCACCATCGAGGGCAACGGCCGGTCGCTGCGCGCCTGGCTGTACCGCAGCGTGCGGTTCACCTGCCTCGACGAGCTGCGCAGGCGGCGGCGCAAGCCCGTCGACCTCGGTACCGCTCACGACGAACACCCTCCGGTGGTCGTCGACCCGACCGCCCACCACTTGACCCCCGAGTTGGAGGCGGCGTTGGCCGCCCTCAACGACCGGCAGCGATCGCTGGTCCTGCTGCGCCACGTCGTCGATCTGAGCCCCGAGGAGATCGCCGAGGTTCTGGAGATGTCCCGCACCGCCGTCTACGCGGCGCTCTCCCGCGCCGAGCAGCGCCTCCGCTCCCTGCTCGACCGCACCGTCCCCCAAGCGCCTGGAGGCACCCATGAGTGACATCACGTTCCCCGAGCTGCAGGGACTGCGCATCGAGATGACCGACGAGGTCAGGGATGCCCAGTTCCAAGCCATCGTGGCCGCCCTGGCCGAGACGCCTGCCGAGCGCTCCTCCCTGCTGACGCGAGCGCGACTCGCCTGGCGCCGCTGGGTCGTGTCGGTGGCGGCCGTCGGGACCGCCTTCGTGCCGGTGGCCGCGGTGGCGTCGGAATCGGCCTTGCCGGGCGACGCCCTCTACCCCCTCAAGCTCACCGTCGAGCGCATCCAGGTGCTGTTCGATCGGGACATCGACGCCGAGCATCGGGTCGACGAGCTCGAGCGGCTCGTCGCCGGCGATGCGCCGAGCGACCTGCTCGAGGACCACATCGCCGAGACATTCGATGTGCTCGTCGACACGGCCGACCGTCCCGATCTCCTGGAGCGGTTCGACCGGGCGATCACCGACCACCGGATGGCGGACGAGATGTCCCATGACGCGGTGAGCGACACGGCCGAGACCGACGCAGTCGGCGAAGACCACCGCCCGGCCGAGGTCGACAGCGCCGAGGTCGCTCCCGCCGACGAGCCCGGAGACACGACCACGACGACTGCAGCTGATCGGGACGCCACGACGACCACGGTGCACCGGAGCGACGACCGGCCGACGGACACGACAGAAGCCCCTGCGAGTGATCGCGAGCCTCCCCCTGAGGACACGACGACCACCCACGGCGCCCGCGATGGGGACGGCGAGCGCGCCGGGGATGGGGCGTCCGACCAGCCTTAGGTGGCTGGGAGCAACTCCAGGCCGTGATAGAGAGCCTGGCGGCGCTGCATCTCGCGCAGTGCCCGGACCGCGTAGACCGTGGCGATCAGGTTGATCGCGAAGTGGAACCAGACCCGGTAGGACCACATGAGCGGCCCGGCCGCGACGAGGCCGAAGAACGTCGAGAGACCCATGGCTTTGCCGAACACGAGGTAGGTGCCCGTGAGCGCCACGTGCTCCATGACGTGAAACGACTGCCACATGATCGCCGGCCGCAGGCCCTGGAACTCGCGCACGGTCGTGTCTTTGCAGGCGGCCAGCACGCACAGGGCGAAGAGGGCTGCCAGGAAGATGGCGTTGCCGGCGAGATGTAGGAGCTCGGTCCCGGAGGCAGCCGTGCCGTCGACGACCAGCGCGTCGCGTCCGACCACCGCCCACGGCGTCAGCCACGGAGGCGCCGTCGGGTTGGCCACCCAGTACATCGCCTGAGCGATGTGCTCCACGAAGTGAACGGCCTGGAAGGCCACTCCCGCCACCGCAATGGCCGCCAGCATCCGGAACGGACGCGCGCCGAGACCGGTCATGTTCATCTCAGACCCCCAAGGTCCCTCTTCGGCGGGTGAGCCCCGCCGCCCTGACTGCCGGAATTCCGACATTTCCGAGCATGGCAGAAACGGCCCGAGGTCGGGGCATTTCAGCGGGGGATTTTCAGAACGATCAAGGTGGCTAGTGCCGGGCCGTAGGCTCCCGTGATGCCCGTTTCCGACATCCCTCATGTCCGGATCGCGCTGCTCGGGCTGACCACCATCGTCGCCTACGGAACCTGGTACTACGCCTACGGCGTGCTGCTGGACCCGATCATCCTCGACACGGGATGGAGTGAGACGGGCATGGCGGCGACGTTCACCGCCGGCGGCATCGTGGTGGGCGTGGGGGCGCTCGGCGGAGGTTGGCTGCTCGACCGGCTCGGCAGCCGGAGGGTCTTTCTCGCCGCAGCGCTGGTCGGTGGCGGCGCCCTGTGGCTCACGTCGCTCGCCTCCTCGCTCGGGCAGTTCGCCGTCGGCGGCACCGTCGGCAGCGGTGCGCTCGGAGCCCTGGCGTTCTATCACGTGACCCAGACGACGGCCGTGCGGATCGCCCCGCGGGCACCGGCGAAGGCGATCGCCCGGCTCACGATCTGGGGCGCCCTGGCGAGCCCGTTGTACCTGCCGGTCACCGCATTCATGATCGAGCGCTACGACTGGCGCGTCGTGATCCGGATCCTGGTGGTGCCGGTGATCGTCGTGCTGGTCGCCACGGCGTTCTTCGTGCACGCCCCCGCCCCGGACACCCGGGCTCGGCGGGCCATCCGGTCCGTGCTCCGGGCCACCGCCGTGGCGCCGGAACGACGGCGCTTCGTCGTCGCGTCGGCGCTGGCCGGCATGTCGATGTCCATCGTGCTCGTCTATCAGGTGCCGGTCATGACCTCGCTCGGCCTCCCCCTGACGGTGGCCGCCTCGGTGGCGGCCCTTCGGGGCCTCGCCCAGCTCCTCGGCCGTCTTCCGCTCACGCCCATCCTTCGGTGGCTCGGCGTTCGGCGCTCCTACCAACTGGCGCTCCTGGCCATCATCATCGGCTTCGGGCTGCTCATGCTGAGCGGCTCGCTGGCAGCGGCCATCGCCTTCGCCCTCGTGGCCGGTTTCGGCATCGGTGCCAACTCGCCGCTGCAAGGGATCTACACCGCCGAGCTGTACGAACGCGAGGTGCTCGGGTCGGCCATGGGCTTCACCACGATGGTCTATGCGGCCGTCGGGGCGCTCGGGCCGGCCATCGTGGGTGCGCTGGCCGACGCCACCGGGTCACGGCTGTGGGCGGTGGCGGTCGGAGCGGCGGCGTCGCTCCTCTCGATCCTCGTGATCGGGATCAGCCCGCAGCATCAGGCCGATGCCAGCACCGCCCACTGATCAGTCGACGCCGGCCACGGTCGGGCTGCATTCGGTACCCATCCATCGACAGGCCTGCTCGACCGACAGCCCGACCGCATCGAGATCGAGCGAACGGCCCACCCGCTCGGCGGAGCGCAGCAGCCAGGCGGCGTGCCGGTGCTCGAACACGGACGGGTCGACCGTCGGCAGGATGACGTGGCCCCGGTGGCGATCGACCCAGGTGGGCACGTAGGCCAGCCCGGTCGCAGACCATCCGTCGGCTCCCGGCTCCACCCGGACCAGCATCAGCGCCGCCTCCTGGGCGACCTCGCCGCAGCACCCCGGTTCCTGATTGCTGAGCGCGTTCCCCAACCCGTACATGAGGTACTCGCCGTCGATCTGGATGACCGGTTGGAGGACGTGAGCATGGTGACCCACGACCAGATCGACGTCCACCGACTCGAGCAGGACAGCGCCCAGCGACACCTGGCGCCCCGTGGGCCGGTACTGGTGCTCGATGCCCCAGTGCAACGACACGACCACGAAGTCGGCCCCGCGCGCTCGCAGATCGGCGGCATCGGCGAGGATCTTCTGTTCGTCGAGCCCGTTGGCGACCCACTGCTGGTCACGGCGCAGCCACCCCGAGACCGCGTAGCTGTACGAGGCATGACCGACCAGGAGCTCGTCGACCTGGTACAGCACTCCAGCTCGCTCCTCCGGCACCCGGGCGCTGCCGGTGTGGCCGAGGCCCGCCGCATCGAGCACATCGAGTGTCTCGGCGACGCCTGCCACTCCGCGATCGAGCACGTGATTCGAGGCGGTCGAGCAGCCGTCGTAGCCCGCACCGGCGAGGGCGCTGGCCAGTTCGGCGGGTGCCGAGAAGCGCGGGAAGCCGCGCGGCCTCGCACTGGCCGGATCGAGCGGCGTCTCCAGGTGACAGATGGCCAGATCGGCTGCCTCGATCACCGGCGCCACCCGGGCGAACAACGGCCCGAAGTCGTACGTGCCGTCGGAGAGCCGGGCGCTGTCCGCCACTGCCTCGTGGACGATGACATCGCCGCTGAACAGCAGTGTGACGGGCTGCGGCGGATCGTCGACCTCCGCTTCCGGCGCCTGCGTCGCGACCGTCGTGCTGGCGGTGGTCTGCGGCACGGTGGTGGCGACAGTCGAACTCGCGGGTGAGATCGCCGGTGCGGGGGGACGGTCCGTCGCCGGGGTCGTCGTTGCCGGCTGGCCGGCTGTCGCGACCTCGACCTGCTCCACGCCGGACGACCGAGCAACGAACGCCGCCCCCGAGACGACCACGACCGCAAGCACGGAGAGGATCCATCGCATCCCTCGGGCAGCGTACCCGGCCCGACCCCCACCTCCGCTGCACGTGATCCAGCCCGGCGCCCGCTCCGTAGGAAGGTCAGCGACCCAGGAGCATCGTGAGCGCCATCGTGTGGTTCCGGAGGGACCTCCGCCTCCGCGACAACCCGGCCTGGGCCGCCGCCACCACGGCCCACGACCACGTCAGGGCACTGTTCATCCTCGATCGCCGGCTGTGGGACCACGCCGGCCCCCACCGCGGGCCGCAGCTCGTCGCCCACCTCGAGGCACTCGACCAGGCACTGGCGGCGGCCGGCGGGCGGCTGCAGGTGAGGCACGGCGACCCGGCGACGCTGGTGCCGGAGCTGGCCGACGGGCCCGTGTATTGGAACGCCGACTACAGCCCGTTTGCGGCCGGCCGGGATGCACGAGTGGCGGCCGCGCTCGGGGACCGAGCGAGGGTGCACCACGGTTCGGTCGTCCATCGGCCCGGCACCATCCAGACGGCGGCCGGGGCACCGGTGCGGGTCTTCACCCCCTACCACCGGCGTTGGGATGAACTGCCTCTCCCAGAGGAGGCGCTCCCGGGATCGGCGCAGATCGACGGTGCCCCCGGCGACGGCATCCCGGCGGCCGCCACACCGCTCGTGCCTGGCGGCGAGGAGGCCGCGATGCAGAGGCTGGCCGCCTTCCTCGACCGTGTCGACGAGTACCCCGAGCTGCGAGACCGCCCCGACCTGGACGCCACCTCCCGCATCTCCGCCGATCTCAAGTTCGGGACGCTCTCGCCGCGTACGGTCGTCGAGACGGTCGGCACGGGCTCCGCCGGAAAGGCTGCGTTCGTCCGCCAGATCGCCTGGCGGGACTTCTACGCGCACATCCTCCATCACCACCCAGCGACGGTCGACGAGGCCATGCGGCCAGAGTACGACGCCATCGCCTGGCGGGCGGACGACGAGGGCTTGGCAGCGTGGAAGCAGGGGCTGACCGGGTATCCGATCGTGGACGCCGGCATGCGCCAGCTCCTCAGCGAAGGATGGATGCACAACCGGGTGCGGATGATCGCCGCCTCGTTCCTCGTCAAGGACCTGCTCATCGACTGGCGGCACGGCGAACGGCATTTCCGCCGGCTCCTGCTCGATGGGGACGTGGCCCAGAACGTCGGGAACTGGCAGTGGACCGCCGGCACAGGCGTCGACGCCGCGCCGTACTTTCGGGTCTTCAACCCCGTCTTGCAGAGCAAGAAGTTCGACCCGGACGGTGCGTACATCCGGCGTCACGTCCCCGAGCTGGCAGAGGTACCGACCGAGATCATCCACGCCCCGTGGGAGGCCGGCCCCCTGGAGCTTGCCGCGGTCGGCGTCACACTCGGCGACACGTACCCGGCTCCGCTGGTCGACCATGCCGAGGCACGGCGACGCGCGCTCGATGCGTATTCGGCCGCTCGCGACACGGCCACGTGATCGGAGGCGATCCACAAAAGGCCAGGTAAAGACTGGTAAGTTCGAATCCCAGGACGGGGGGTGCGCACCATCTCGGGCGAAGCTCCATCAACACACCGGGCGCTCGATCGGCTCGACGAGATCATCGTCAGGTTCGGCACTGCCACTGCCCTCGTGTTCCTCGTGCTGCTGGTCAGCCTGTGGATGGTCACCGGCGACACGATGTTCTTGTGGCGCGCGGCGAGCCCGGGGATCGTGGCGCTGATCGGTGTCCCCATGCTGATCAGGCGCCGCCCGCGAGCCCTGCTCCAGCTCGCTGTCGGCGGCGTGCTGTTCGTCGGCTACACCGGATTCATCGACACGGGCTCTCGGGACGGAGCGTTGCTCGGCGCCGTCAGCGTGGCGATCGTCGGCGTCCTCCTGGCACACCCGCGCGGGCGCACGGCCATCCTGATCCTGGCACTGTGGCTCC
>JBPEXB010000364.1:0-3245 GCA_052032125.1 Acidimicrobiia bacterium | reverse complement strand
GCCAGGCCGGACGCCATGATGGTCTCCATGGCCCGCCAGGTGTCCTCCATCAGGAGCGGCCGGGGCCAGTGGACGAGGTAGAGGTCGAGATAGTCGGTGCCGAGCCGACGAAGGCTTCGCTGCACGGCTGCCAGCGTCTCGTCGAACCCCTGCTCGTCGTTCCACACCTTGCTCGTGAGGTAGAGGTCCTCCCGCGGCACGCCGCTGCGGGCGATGGCGCGCCCGATGCTCTCCTCGTTCTCGTAGAACGACGCCGTGTCGATGTGCCGGTACCCGATGTCCAGGGCATCGGCGACCGCCTGCTCGACCTCGTCGCCGGCTTCCGACAGATAGGTGCCCAGGCCCAGCTGGGGAATCGTTCGTCCGTCGTTCAGGGTGATGTGCTTCATGTTGCTCCTGGCTCCGTCGGGGGCTCGTTCCATGGCTCGTAACGCCGGCCATCTGCGGTGTCGACGATCCGACCGACGCCCGGTTGGCCGTAGTGGCCGGCCACGAACTGGTCCCCCGATGCTGCGAGTTCGTCGAAGAAACGCCGGCGGGTGGCAGCGGCTGCCTCCGGGTCGTCGTCGAACGGGAACCCCCACTCGGGATGCCAGATCTGCACCGGACTGTGCGTCACGTCGCCGGCGATCACCAGCACGTCCGAGCCGCTGCCGATCCGGATCGCCACGTGACCTGGCGTGTGCCCGTACGTCGGCACCATCTCGACACCGGCGATGACCGTGCCCGGATGGTCCACCGGCGCCAAGAGCCCGGCTCCGTCGATCACGTCGACGATGCTCGCGATCCCCTTCGATCGCTCGTCCGTGCCCCTCCGCCAGTGATCGACCTCCCGCCGGACGGTCCAATGGCGCGCTGCGTCGAAGAACAAGGAGTCGTCGGGGCGCACGGACCCCAGGATGTGATCGGGATGCAAGTGGGTGAACACCACGTGGGCGACGTCCGACGGGCTGACGCCGAGCCGTTCGAGGGCCAGCGGCATGTGACCGACGTCCATGTCGTCGGGAGCGCTCGCCCCGAAGCCGGTGTCGATCATGACCCGTTCCTCGCCCACCTCCACGAGGTAGCACGAGAAGCTGTTGGGCATGGACCCGTCTGGTGCGAAGTGGTCGGCATACGGCGCCAGCGCCTCCGCTGTCGAGCCGACCAAGTACTTCAGGGGATCGCGGGTGGAGCCACCGTCGCGGATGCCGTGGACCCGGATCGCCCCGAGCTCGTAGGTCCAGATCATCGCCGGAGCCTACCGAGCCGGCCCGCGGCCGTCGGAGTGCAATCCCGTGCAGGACGACGGCCGTCGTGCCGAAGGAAGGGGGTGCGTGACATCAGCCGACAGGAAGCCACAGAAGCAGCGCACGTGCTCGTCGAGGCCTTCCAGGATCATCCGATGTGGGTGGCGGTCTATCCCGATGCGCGCCGGCGCCCCAAGAAGCTCGAGCGCCTGTTCACGTCGATGGTCGGGATGGCGATCGGGTCCACACCCGTGGTCGGGGCCGGCGAGCCGCTCCACGCGGTGGCGATCTGGGGGACACCCGAGGGCCGTGCGCCTGTGCCGTCGCCGGCCGGGCTCTTCGCCTGGCTCCCGCTGGTGACCTCCACCGCCACGCTGCCGATGCTCAGGGTGCGTGGCGTCTCCGATGCCTTCACCAAGATGCGCATGCGATACGCAACCGAGCCGCACTTCCACCTCGAGACCATCGGCGTGCGCCCGGTCGCCCGCGGCAGCGGCGCCGCCGGACGCTTGATCCGGCCCTTCCTCGAGAAGGCCGACCGCCGCGAGGTCGCCGTGTGGGCGGAGACCGCCGACACCGATACGTTGCCGATGTTCCGACGGTTGGGATTCGAGGTGGTCGAGTCCGGTCGCGACGAGCGCTCCGGGCTCGACTTCCACGGCCTGCTCCGGCGTCCCGGGGCCGGCGAGCGTTAGTCGACCGGCCCGGCATCACGCCTCGTCGGCGGACTCCTCCTCGGCGGCGGCCTCTGCCGCCTCCAGCTCCTTGGCCGCTTCTCGGGCCGCCTCCGTGTCACCCTCGACCCGGGTCGCTCGGTCCGTGAGCAGCGTCACCGAGTTCTCGAAGACCTGCAGGAAGCCGCCGTGGACGCCGATCCGCACGCGTTCGTCGCCGGCCTGGATCTCGACCGCACCGGTCGCGATCGCCGCCATCAGCGGCTCGTGGTTGGGGAGCACGCCGATCTCGCCTTCGACGGTCTTGGCGACCACGAAGTTGGCATCACCCGACCAGACGATCTCCTCGGGGGAGACGACGTCGACCCGCATCGTGCTGCGGCCTTCAGTGGTCACGCGTCCGCCATGTCCTTGGCCTTGCGCATGACGTCCTCGGAGCCACCCACCATGTAGAACGCCTGCTCCGGGTACTCGTCCATCTCACCGTTGAGGATCATGCGGAAGGAGCTGATCGTCTCCTCCAGCGGCGTGAACACACCGTCCTGGCCGGTGAAGGCTTTCGCCACGAACATCGGCTGGGCGAGGAACCGCTGCATGCGGCGGGCCCGCCCCACGATCAGCTTGTCCTCTTCCGACAACTCGTCGACACCGAGGATGGCGATGATGTCCTGCAGGTCCTTGTACCGCTGGAGCACTCGCTGGACCTCGGTCGCAACGCTGTAGTGCTCCTCGCCGACCACGATCGGATCGAGTGCCCGCGAGGTCGAGTCGAGCGGATCCACCGCCGGGTAGATGCCCAGGGCGGTGAGCGGACGGCTCAGCACCGTGGTGGCATCCAGGTGGGCGAACGCCGTGTGGGGCGCCGGGTCGGTGATGTCGTCTGCAGGCACGTAGATGGCCTGCAGCGACGTGATCGACCGGCCCTTCAGCGAAGTGATGCGCTCCTGGAGCACACCCATCTCACCGGCCAACGTCGGCTGGTAACCCACCGCCGACGGCATGCGGCCCAGCAGCGTGGAGACCTCGGATCCGGCCTGGGTGAACCGGAAGATGTTGTCGATGAACAGCAGCACGTCTTGGCGCTGCACGTCCCGGAAGTACTCGGCCATCGTCAGCGCTGACAGCGCCACGCGGAGCCGCACTCCCGGTGGTTCGTCCATCTGACCGAAGACGAGCGCCGCCTTCTCGATGACGCCGGTCTCGGTCATCTCGAGGAAGAGGTCGTTGCCTTCCCGGGTGCGCTCGCCGACGCCCGCGAACACCGACACACCACCGTGCTGCGTGGCGACGCGGTTGATCATCTCCTGGATGAGCACGGTCTTGCCGACTCCGGCGCCGCCGA
>JBPEXB010000363.1:0-4490 GCA_052032125.1 Acidimicrobiia bacterium | reverse complement strand
GCCAGCGCCAGCTTGGTCTTCTCCCCTCCCGAGAGCGTGCCGGCATCCTGATCCACCTTGTCGGAGAGCAGGAAGTGGCCGAGGATCGAGCGGAGCTGCTGGTCGGGCAGCGTCGAGACCTCTCGCATGTGCGAGAGGACGTCGCGTCCCGCCCTGATCTGCTCGTGCTCCTGGGCGTAGTAGCCCAGAGTGGCCTTGTGCCCGATCTCGACCGCGCCGAGGTCGGGTGTCGAGACTCCTGCCAGGATCCGCAGCAGCGTGGTCTTGCCGGCCCCGTTGAGGCCCATGATCAGCAGCCGCTCGCCGCGATCGACATCGACATCGACATCGACGAAGACGAGGTTGTCGCCGAACGACTTGGCGAGGCCCGACCCGTGCAGCGGTGTGCGCCCCGATGGCTCGGGTTGCGGGAACCGCAGCGCGACCGTGCGGTCGACGGGGCCGAGATCGGTGAGCTGCGCCTTGAGCTTGTCGGCGCGGGTCTGCATCGCCTTGGCCCGCTTGGCCATCTTCTCGGTCGTTCCCTTGAAGCGGTTCACGGTGTACTCGAGCTGAGCGATGCGCGCCTCCTGGTGGCGTCGCTCACGCTGTCGCTGCTCCCGCCGCCGGTCGCGTTCGGCGATGAAGAACGAGTAGTTCCCCTTGTAGGCCTCGACCCGGCCCCCCTCGAGCGCCAGCACGGTCGTGATCGACTCGTCGAGGAGCGGCAGGTCGTGGCTCACGACCAGCAACCCGCCCCGGTAGTCGGCGAGGTACTCCATCAGCCATGCCTTGGCGTCGAGGTCGAGGTGGTTGGTCGGCTCGTCGAGGAGGAGGGTGTCGGTCTCGGCGAACAAGATCCTGGCGAGTTCGGTGCGCCGGCGCTGGCCGCCCGACATGGTCGCCACGGGCTGGTCCAGCTCGTCGTTGCCGATGCCGAGGGCGGCGGCGGTCTGCTTGGCCTCGGCCTCGGCGGCGAACCCGCCCCGCGACTCGAATTCCTCGATCAGGCGAGCGTGCTGGGTGATGAGCTTGTCGCGCCGCTCGTCGTCCGCAGCCTCTTCGATGGCGACCCGGCGGTCCTCGATCTTGCGAAGCAGGGCACCGATGTCCCGGGCGGCGAGGATGCGCTCGAGTGCGGTGACGTCCTGGCGCTCGAGATCCGGCAGCTCGGCCTCCTGGGAGAGGTAGCCGACTCGCCCGGATCGCAGGACGGTCCCCTCTTCGGCCGCCCGCGACCCGGCCAGGGTCCGCATCATCGTCGTCTTGCCGGCGCCGTTGCGGCCGACGAGGCCGATCTTGTCGCCTGCCTGCACGGTGAACGACGCCTCGGTGACGAGGATCTTCGGCCCGTTGGAGATGGTGAGATCACGAACGACAAACACAGCAAGTACTTTGTACCTGGTACCGGGTACTCAGTACCGCGTTTTACGCGGAACCGGCGATCCCCGACCTCATCTGAGCCCCTCGAACAGATCGGTCTCTCTGAATGGCGCCTCGACTCGTGAGTACACCCGCTGGAAGGTCTCCGTGCCGAAGACGGCCGGGCGGTGCTCCTCGGGCACCTGCAGCATGAACCAGTCGTCGGGAATCTGCGTGCGGTGGGCCCGCAGGGCTGCCAGCTTCGTGTCCAGGTGGTCCGTGATGTCGATGGTGGCGGTGATCTCCTCGTCGGGCGTGCCGGCGTTCTGCATCGCCTCGAACTCCTCCTGGGTGATCATGCCGGCGTCCAACCGGTGCTGGGCGAACGTGCGCACCCGTGAGCGCGGCCAGGTCGTCCAGTAGACCTTCAGCGGCGACCAGAGCTCCTCACCGTCCTCGAGTGGGAAGCGGCCCTGGTCCATCGACCCGAAGTACCCCGCCATACCGATCCGGTGGACCTGGATGTGGTCGGGATGGCCGTAGCCGCCGAAGGGGTCGTAGATCGTCAGCACCTCGGGCTGGTAGCGGCGGATCAGCCGTACCAGCCGGGCGGTGGCCTCCATGAAGTCGGCCTGCCAGAAGGAGTCGGGATGGTCGTTCGGCTCGGTGCCCATCATCCCCGAGTCGCGGTAGCCGAGGAACTCGTGGTGCTTGACGCCGAGGATGGCGATGGCATCCGCCATTTCCTGGGCCCGCAGCTCGGCGAGCTTCGGCTTGAGCGAGTCGGGGTCGTCGTAGTTGTGGATCTCCCCCTCGGCGCCGTCGGTGCCGGTGACGATCACCACCTCTTCGCCGGCGGCCGCGTACTTGGCGAGCACGCCACCCATCGAGCTGGATTCGTCATCCGGATGTGCGTGAAAGGCCATCAAGCCCGACATGTCTGCTCCAAAGGGACCCTGGGTGCTGAAGGCAGCAGGCTAGTTGCTGCGGCGGAGCCGGCGATCATCCGCGGCTTCCATCGGTCTCGTAGATCGAGTGCATGGGGAGCAACGACACCATCACGAACGATGCGGCGCCGAGCGGGCTGCGCGCCCGCATCACTCGCGCTGCCACCTCCCCCTTCCAGCATGCTCCCTATCCGCTCGCCCGCACGCTCGAGTTCCCCGGCGACCCCGGCCTGCTCGGGCCCGACTCGGTGTCGTGGCGGGTCCTCGGTGATGTGGCTGCGTTCGTCGGCGGCATCCGCGGGCTGCTCGTCCAGGCAGCCCACCCCGAAGTGGTCGCCGGGGTCGGCGATCACTCCCGCTATCAAGAAGATCCGCTCGGCCGGCTGTCCAGGACGTCTGCCTACGTCACGGCGACGACCTACGGAGCCATGCCCGAGGTCGACCGGGTGGTCGGGATGGTGCGCAAGATGCACGGCCGGGTCACCGGCGTGTCCGACCGGGGCCGCCAGTACTCGGCAGGCGATCCGCCGCTGGCCGCCTGGGTCCACAACGCCCTCACCGACTCCTTCCTCGTCGCCCACCAGGCGTTCGGTGCCGAACGGCTGACCGCCGCTGAAGCCGACCAGTTCGTCGCCGAGCAGGCCCGCATCGGCCGGTTGCTCGACGCCGAACCGATTCCCGAGACTGCCGGCGAGCTCGCCGACTGGATCGCCGATCATCCCGAGATCGAGCCTTCTCCGTCCATGGCCGAAGCGATCGGATTCCTCACGGATCCGCCACTCGCCCCGTCGCTGAAGGCCGGCTATCTCGTGCTGATGAAGGCGGCCGTCACCACCCTGCCCGATCGCATCACCGAGATCCTGGGCATCGACGGCTCGGCCATCGGTCGCCTCGGAGGTCACGCCGCCACCAAAGCGCTTCGGTGGGCGCTGGGATCGAGCCCGTCGTGGAACCTGGCGCTCGTCCGCACCGGAGCCGAGGTGCCCGAGGGCGTCTTCCACCAGCCGCTTCCGGTCGGTTGATCGGTCTCACTCGTCGACGTCGAAACGCCCGCCCGTCCGCCAGTACACGCCGTCCGCTCGGGTGAGGAAGCCCTCGTCCACCAGGTGGCGACGCAGCGCTGCGTAGTCGGGGTGGAACATCTGCAGCATGAAGCTCACCTGCTTCTCCGGATACCGCACCCCGGCATCGAACTCCTGAGCAAGGCGTTCGAGCACGAGCAGTCGCTTGGAGCGGTTGGCCGGGATCTGCGTCAGGCGTGAGCCCTCGAAGAACGACGCCAAGACCCTCGCCTCGTCCGACGACCACGCGCCGCCGACGATCTGCTCGTCGACCGCCACTTCCGGCAGCGAGGCACCGATCTCTCGCAACCGGGTGGCGTCGAGGCGTCCGTCCACGAGCAGGCCGGCCTGCTCCAGGCGGGCGATCTGGGTGAGGACCTTCTTGCGCGAGACCCCGAGTGCCTCGCCGATCGCATCGGCATCGGGGGTGCCGACCGCGGCGGCGCCGAGAATCGCCAGGCGCACCGGATCGAGCGTGTGCCGGAGGTAGTCCTGTGGTCCCATGGGCCGACAGCGTAGAGGCGTGCCGGGATATGAGAGTTGCCCCGCCGTGGCAGGCCTCGATACGCTCCCCAGCCGACATGCCAGACGCCTTCTCTCACTCCGTGCGCCTCTCCGTGACCCCGTCCGAGGCCTGGCCGCGCCTGCAGGAAGCAACGACCTGGGCCGGCATCGCCGGCATCGAGTCGGTGTCGGACGCCAAGCACGATCAGGACGGGGTGCTCGAGTCGTTCGACTTCGTGGTGTTGGCCGCCGGGAGTCGCATCAACGGCACCGCCACCCGGGTGGACCACACGCCGCAGGAGTCACTGGAGCTGGCGATCTCGTCGAACGAGATGGTCGGGAGCCTCACCGCCCGGCTCGCCGCCAACGAGGCGAGCGGGACCCGCCTGCGCATCATGCTCGAGATGAAGGCGAAGGGCTTTTTGGCCGGGATGTTCTACCCGCTGATCGCCCAGACGGTCGCCCGCAACCTGCCGGAGCAGGTGGAACAATTGGGTCGGCGCCTGGAGGGCTGACTCAGCCCCCGATGTAGCTCATCTCGACCTTGGGCAGGTCGACGGTGGCGGCCGAGCGCAGCTCCGAGTAGCGATCGTCCCGGCGGGACCACAGGCCGGCGACCTCGGCGGCGATGGCGTCG
>JBPEXB010000362.1:0-8011 GCA_052032125.1 Acidimicrobiia bacterium | reverse complement strand
GGGAGCGGGTTGGCCCGAGCGGCGTGACGGTCGCGGATCGCCTCGAGGCGTCGGCGGGTGGCAGCAACGGTCGCAGCGTCCACCGGCGGGCCCCACTGCTCGACGCTCGTGAGGGCTTCGTCACAGAACGCCTCGAGCTCGGCGAGGAGGCGGGTGACCGCGTCCTGCACGAGGGCCACGACCGGCAACCGCTCAGGGAACATGACCCTGCCGTGATGCTCGAGGCGCTCATCGTCGGGTCCGCCCACGCCGTGCTCCAGCATCCAGAGCGGTCCGCCGTCCTCGAGGTACTCGTCCACGAATCCGGTCAACTCGTCGAGCATGCTGCGCGTCGCGTCGCGGGTCGAGGTCAAGGAAGCGAGCAGGTCGCTGCGGGAGCCCTGGTCTCCGAAGAAGACCCGCAGGATCCCTTCGATCTCGAAATGAGGCTCCTCCGGTTCGGTCGCCAGCCAATTCTGAAGCGCAGCGCGACCGGCGTCGGTGATCGTGTAGCGGTTGCGCCGGCGACCGCCCGACGCTTCCTGTTCGACGCTGGCCCACCCCAGCTCGACGAGCCGTTTCTGCTCGCGGTACAGGTGTCCCTCGGACGACGACCACACGAAGCGCAGGGAGCGGCGCAGCTGCTGGGTGAGCTCGTATCCCGTCCAGGAGCGCACCGAGAGGAGCCCGAGGAGTCCGTACGTGGTGGGTGATGCAGTCGCCACGGAGTTCACACTACTCGCATTGTGAGTACACCACTGTATTTCCTGCGGCGCGGGCTCGGCCCCTCTTGAAGGCCGACGGGGCGTTCGTAGACTGGGAGGGAGCCGATGAACCGGTGGAGGGGAACGGAGTTCGGCGAAGGGCTTCCCGATGCGACAGCAGATCGCGTCGATACGGAAACTCAGATCAGGCCGACGCCCACGGCCCTCTTTGGCCCGTGTCGTCGGGGTCTCACTGGCGGTGCTCGTCTTGGGTTCGAGTGCCGTGCTCTCCGCGGTGTTGCTCTTCGAACGCCGGCTGGCCATCGAGCGCGACGCCCTCACGAGGTTGGAGGCGGTCGGCAACGTCCAGGTGGCGAGGGTGGAGGACTATCTCGATCGGGCCGCCGACGCCACGCGCCTGGCGGCTGCCGCCGGTCTCGATCGATCGGCCATGGTGGACCCATCCGGGCCCCTCCGCGTCGATGACTCGGTGCTGCGCATGGTGCGCTCGTCGACATCGCTCGTCGAATCGGTGGCTGTGCTCGACGGTCGCGGTCGGGTCGTGGCCGCCGACGATCCAGACCGGATCGGCGTGGTGGACCCCGACCACTCGGCGCCACCTCGCGACATGCTTCGCATCGGACCCGTCGTGATGCTCGACGACCGCGTCGTCCTGCGCACGGCGCTGGGGCTCCGCGACGGCGCCGCCCTGGTGCTCCAACTCTCGACGGCGCCGCTGCGAGACGTGACGGCGGATGCCACGGGTCTCGGCGAGACCGGTGAGACGATCGTCGCGCAGCGGAATGACACCGGCGACGCCCTGTTCCTGACGCCACTGCGTTTCGACGCCGATGCCACCCTGCGGCGGACCGTGTCTCACGGTGACTGGCACGTGCCCATCACCCGGGCGATCGCCGGTCGACAGACCACGGACGTCGATGCCGTCGACTATCGGGGCGAGCCTGTCTTCGCGGTCACGCGGCCCGTGTCCGGTCCGTTCGGCCTGGTCGTCAAGATCGACCGTGCCGAAGCGTTGCGGCCGCTTCGCCAGCTCCAGGTCGACCTCCTGCGGGCCTGGCTCGTGGCGCTGATCGCCACCGGCCTCGTCGCGGCGTCCCTGACCCGACGCCTGACCCGGCCCGTCTCGTCGCTGACCGCCGTCGCCTCCGAAGTCGCCAGGGGCCACCGACATCGGAGGGCCGTCGAAGCCGGACCTCGTGAGCTCGCCGAGCTGGCCAACGCCGTCAATCGGATGACCGACGACCTCGTCGCTGCCAATGCGGAGCTGCACCGCTCCAACGCGCGTCTTCATCATCTCAATGCCGAACTGGAGCACGCCAACGCCGCCCTGGTCGAGCGGGCGATGCACGATCCGCTGACGCGGCTTCCCAACCGGGCGTTGCTGCTCGACCGGCTGCAGGCCGCCCGCGAACGCGCCCATCGAGACGGCACCTCGATGGCCGTCCTGTACTGCGACCTCGACGGCTTCAAAGAGGTGAACGATCGCTTTGGGCACGAAGCCGGCGACCGGGTCCTCGTCGCGACCGCCCAGCGCATGTCGCGTGCCGTGCGCGCAGTCGACACCGTGGCCCGGATCGGTGGGGACGAGTTCATCGCCGTTTGCGGGGGCCTCGCCGCCGCCGGCGAAGCCCGTCGCATCGCGGCCTCGATCCGGGAGGCGGTCGCCCGACCGGTCGACGTCGGTGCTGGGGCGGTCGACGTCAGCATCTCGATCGGGGTGGTCGTGGTCGGGCCCGATGAGGCTGCCCGGTCGAGCCCGGCCGCGCTCCTCCGTCGCGCCGACACCGCGATGTACTGCGCCAAGGCCGACGGCGGCTGTCACGTCGAGGATGCGAGGTCGCGGGTGGTGGCGGTGTCGGCGATCGAATCGAGCGAAGCGCGCTCGGCGGAGGCGTGGACGCGCGTGGGCAGCACGGAAACATGAGCGAGTCGAGCACGGTTATCTGATTCCGTACGACTCAGATTCTGGGAATATGGGGCCCCGACCTGGTGCTGTACCAGGTTCACCACCTCCGTCAGGAGCCCAGATGCCGAACACCACCCACTCCACCCTTCCCGTCCTTCCCCTTCGCAACGGTGTCGTCTTCCCCCACATGGTCGTCACGCTTCGCATCGAGACCGAGGAGGGCACCACCGCCCTCGCCGCCTCGCGAGAGTCGGGCGGTCGGCTGCTGCTCGTCCCGAGGGTCGACGGCCGCTACGCCGGTGTCGGCACGATCGCCGACATCCAGGAGTCGGACGGGCGCGGCAACGTCGTGGTGGCCGGGATCGCACGAGCGCGGGTCGGCGCCGGATCGACGGACGGATCAGGCGCCCTGTGGGTCGAGGCCGAGGAGTATCCGGAGGTGGACATCATCGACGACGAGCTCGATGCCCTCGCCGCCGAGTTCCGCGCCGTGGTCACCGAGGTCATGGATCATCGGGGCATTGGGGCGGTCGCCGAGCGCATCCTCGGCATGGAGAACCCCAGCCAGCTCGCCGACCTCGTCGTGTACTCGCCCGACCTCGACCTCGCCCAGAAGGTGCAGGTGCTCGAGACGTTCGACATCCGCGCCCGCCTCGGCCTGGTCACCGACCTGATGCGGAACGTGCTCGCCGACCTCGAGTTGCGCCGCAAGGTGCGCGACGAGGCCGCCGAGAAGATCGATCAGTCGCAGCGGGAGTACATCCTCCGCCAGCAGCTCGCCGCCATCAAGAAGGAGCTCGGTGAGGACGCCGACGCTTCCGACGACTATCGGGCGAGGCTCGCCGAGCGAGACCTCCCAGAGCACGTCGCCGAGGCCATCGAACGCGAGATCAGCCGACTCGAGAAGATGAGCGAGCAGTCGCCCGAGCACTCGTGGATTCGCACCTGGCTCGACACCATGTTCGACATCCCGTGGGACGTCCGGTCGGAGGACCGCCTCGACCTCGATGAGGCATGGACCGTGCTGAACGCCGATCACACCGGTCTGGTCGACGTCAAGGAGCGCATCGTCGAGCACCTGGCTGTCCGCAAGCTGCGTCTCGAGCGGGGCCTGGTCGACGACCGCAGCGAGGGATCGATCCTGTTGCTGGTCGGCCCCCCTGGGGTCGGCAAGACGTCGCTCGGCGAGTCGGTGGCCAGGGCGCTGGGCCGGGAGTTCCATCGTGTCGCTCTCGGCGGCGTGCGGGACGAAGCAGAGATTCGCGGCCACCGGCGCACCTACGTCGGGGCGCGCCCCGGCCGCATCGCCAGGGCGATCATCGAAGCCGGCACCATGAATCCGGTCTTCCTGCTCGACGAGATGGACAAGGTCGGCAACGACTGGCGAGGGGACCCGTCCTCAGCCCTGCTCGAGGTGCTCGACCCGGCCCAGAACCACACGTTCCGCGATCACTATCTCGAGACCGACCTCGATCTGTCCGACGTGCTGTTCATCGCCACGGCCAATGTCCTCGAGACGATCCCGGCGCCGCTCCTCGACCGTACGGAGGTCATCACGATCGACGGCTACACGGACGCCGAGAAGGTGGAGATCGCTCGCGATCACCTGCTACCACGCCGGGTCCGGGCCGCCGGCCTCGAGCCGGAGGAGATCGCCGTTGCCGATGAGGTCCTGGCGTCGGTGGTGGACCGCTACACGCGGGAGGCCGGCGTGCGGGCACTGGAGCGACAGCTCGGCAAGCTGACCCGCAAGGTCGCCACCCGTGTGGCCGGTGCCGACGTCGAGGTGCCCGTGGTGGTGACCGACGAGATGCTCGTGGACTATCTCGGGAAGCCGAAAGTGTGGAAGGACGAGGTGTCCGACCGCACCAACGTGCCCGGCGTGGCCACCGGCCTCGCCGTCACGGGGACCGGTGGAGATGTGCTCTTCGTCGAGGCGATGACGATGGACGGTGAGCCGGGGATGACGCTCACCGGTCAGCTCGGCGACGTCATGAAGGAGTCGGCGGAGATCGCCCTGTCGTATGTCAGGGGACACATGGATCAGCTGCACATCGGCCCGGAGGATCTCCGGCGGCGGTTCCACGTGCATGTGCCGGCCGGTGCCATTCCCAAGGACGGGCCGTCGGCCGGCATCACCATGACCACCGCCCTCGTGTCGCTGCTGACCGGACGAACCGTCAAGCCCACGGTCGCCATGACCGGCGAGGTGACGCTTCAGGGCAAGGTGCTGCCGATCGGTGGCGTCAAGCAGAAGGTGCTCGCCGCCCACCGGGCGGGCATCACCGAGGTCGTGTTGCCGCGGCGCAACGAGGTGGACGTCGACGACATCCCGGAGAAGGTGCGCGAACAGCTGACGATTCACATCGTCGACACCATCGACGACGTGCTGCAGGTGGCGCTGGCGGCCTGACCCGGCTGAGCGTCAGTCGTCCGTCTCGACGATCACGACGGTGCGATCGGAGGCGGCGATGGCGTCGCCGACGACCGCCTGGTAGGCATCGGAGCGGTAGCAGGCCACGGCGTCCTCGAACGTTGGGAAGACGGCGATGACGTTGCGGCTCCGGTCCTTGCCCTCCATCTGCTCGTACCGGCCGCCGCGGGCGATGAACCGGGCTCCATGGGCCGTCAGGATCTCCGTCGCCTGGGCGACGTACGCTCCGTAGCGGTCGGTGTCGGTGACGTCGATGTGAGCGATCCACATCCCTGCCATGGCACAACCTCCTCCTTGAGCGGGCTGCCGTGCAGCCGGTCCGACCCATGATCGTGCCTGTCAGGCCTCGATGCGTGATCGAGGTCGGATCGCGTCGGTGAGGAACCTCGGGTACGACGAGCTCGCAGCAACGTCGAACTCGAGGCCGGAAGGCATCGGCGTCTCGGCGAGGAACGCCTCGACCCCGTGAGCGAGGGCATCGCCCCGCCGGCTGCCGTCGCCGAAGGTCTCGAAGCAGAGCGACCACCAGGCGTCGTCCCCGATGAGGATGCGGGCGAGCTCGACTTCACACCCGGCCGTCGACCCGGTGAGCCGATAGCGACGGGTGAGCAACTCCTTCGAGACGGCCACCAGCGCGGGCCCCTCGCCGGGTCGAGCGGGTGCGCTGAGCTTGATCCAATCCTCGACCGTGCCCACCAGCCCGGGTGCCAACTCGACGCCGTGGTCGGCACCCAGGCAACGCTTGGTGTCGAGGGTGCCGTCGCTGCGGTACTTGACGCCCACCTCGTAGGCGGTGGCGGCCAAGTCGTACCGATCCACCCGGCGCTCTCGACCGATGTCGGCGCCGGAGGTGAACCAGACCAGGACATGCTCGGGCAGGTGCCCGGTGTGAAACCACCGCACCTCGCGCGTCCACAGCGCCATCGTGATTGCGTCCCGCTCGGTCGTCAGGGGTCCGTCCGTGCTCAGGGACGACGACGTTATCCGCGCCACCCAACCGCCGCAATCGAAGGTTGGAGCGGTCGTCAGGCGTCGCCGACCGTCGCCCCCGGTTCCGACGTGGCGGCCAGGGTGGCGACGATCCACGCGTCGATCTCGGCCCAGATCTCGTACAGCCATGCCTCTTGCTCACCCGCCGGAGGGATGTCCTCGGCCTGCTCGATCCAGGTGCGGGCTGCCACGACCGTGTCCATCGGCATGGCCCGCCAGATGTCACCGGCGGTGATCAGCGACTCGAGCCCGGCATGGCCGACGAAGAACACGTCTGCGTTCGGCGGGGCAGCCGCCAGTGCCGCCTGCACACCTTTGGTGCGCGGTGGCAGGGTGTGTTGGAGGTCATCGGCACGCTCGGCGAGATCGGGGCGACCCATGGCGACCAGCTTGCGGATGGCGGCGACCTGGCGACCACGCGTGAAGTTGGCCCCCTCGGGGAAGATCACGAAGGCGTCGTGGCTCCCCATGCCCGCCGCCAGCTCCTCGATCGCCTCGATGAGCGCAGTGCCCTTGTCGCGGGTCGGGACGAAGGCGGTCGGCAGGCGATTGAGCACCACGTCGACGGCCGGGTCCAGCTGGAGGAAGTCCTTGAGGACGATGCGGGGCCGGCGCCGGTAGCCGTTGACGAGGAAGTCCATGAGCAGGATCGAATCGCCCGGCCCGGCATGACGGCTGAGGATCAGCGCCGGCCGCCGGTCCGGATCGTGAACCGTCTGACGAGGCGGATCCTGGAGGTCGATCGACAGCGAGAACGCTCGCATCGCCGAACGAACGACCCGCCTGAGCATCCAGCCGAGCAGCCGGTAGTGCAGTTCCTCGAACCTGGCGGACCGCACTTTCCACCCGAAGCCGGAGACGATCCACAGCACGAACAGGGCAGCGAGCGAGGCGGCTTCGATCAGCAGGTAGAGGAACAGGAACCACACGATCCGCAGGATGCGCCAGCGACCGGGCACCAGCCGTGAGACGATCAGGGCAGTGACGGCCCACAGCGGCAGCGACACGAGGGCGAACGCCGTTCCGATCACCACTCCGGGGTCGATGATGAGTCGCCGCACCCAGCGCGGAGGAATCCTCATGCGATGTGGTCTGAACGGCGCACCGGGCCATACAAGCGGACGGCGGGGGGCGACGGGCCGGGTGGCGCTCAGATCTGACCGAGCGATTGGAGCCACTCGTCGACGAACTCCTTGACCGAGCCGAAGCGCAGGCGCCGGTCAGGATGTGTCGCCTGGAGCACCACCTCCAGGCTGTCCGTCGACCAACCCCATGCCTCCTCGTTGCCGGTGCCGTCCCCCAACAGGACCAGGGCGGTGCGGCCCAGCGTGTAGACGTTGGTGATGTGGTCGATGAGGGCGCCGGGCTCGAACTCCTCCGGCGCCATGAAGCGGGTCGACCCTGGCAGCCGATCGCCCTCGACTCGGAACGGGTCGGGCCGGTACTCGTCGAGATCGACGAGGGTGGTGAGTCGCCGGTCGAAGTCATAGAGCAGACACCCGTCGTAGAAGTCGACCATGACGAAGCCGGCGTCGGCGATCATCTGGTGGACGTCGTAGATGACGGTCAGGACCCTGATCCGCTCGCGCACCGGCAGGGCGTAGAAGCGCGCTCGGTGGTCGTAGACGTTGTCACCGTCGACCCACTCGTAGACCTGCGCTCGTCCCGTCGGCGTGGCGAACGAATGGAGGATGCGCGGCAGCGCGGAGTGATGCACCTGGCTCCGGAGGATGCGCGCTCTTTCGAGTCCGGCAGCCGCCTCGGTCGGGGCATGCTTGACGAAGTAGCGCCAGCCCTTCCACTGCACGCCGAACGTCGAAGCGCCTGAGTCCTGGCCCTCGTCGGAGTGGAACACCTCGCCGATGGAGGCCAGATGCTCGGCGAGTGGCACCTCGATGGAACGGATGCCGAGAAGAGGGTCCTGCATGCGATCAGCCTACGGCTGCCGGATGTGATCGGCAGCGTCGAGTTGGCTCG
>JBPEXB010000361.1:0-2604 GCA_052032125.1 Acidimicrobiia bacterium | reverse complement strand
CTCAGACAGGCACGTGGGTGATCGACCCCTCACACAGCCAGATCGAGTTGACCGCCCGCCACCTGATGGTGACCAAGGTGCGGGGGATCTTCAAAGAGTTCTCTGGCGCCCTCACCATCGGCGAGTCCCCCGAAGCCGGCTCCGTCGAGGTCTCGATCGTGGCCGCCAGCATCGACACCGGTGCCGAGGATCGCGACAACCACCTGCGCTCGCCCGACTTCCTCGATGCGGGCGAGTATCCGACGATCACCTTCCGCTCGACGTCGGTCGAGGCGGACGGGTCGTCTTACCGCCTCACCGGCGACCTCACCATCAAGGACGTCACCCGGCCGATCACCCTGGACATGGAGTACCTGGGCATCCAGGCCGACCCGTGGGGCAACGAGAAGGCCGCCTTCACGGCGACCGGCACGTTCGATCGGGAGGACTGGGGTCTCGAGTGGAACGTCGCGCTCGAGGCCGGCGGCTGGCTCGTCAGCAAGCAGTTCGGAATCGACATCGTGATCCAGGCTGCCCAGGCCTGAGCTCCGAAACGATGCACACACGGGGGCAGGGAGCCGCGGTTCCCTGCCCCTAGCCTTTCCTCGAGGAGGTCCACCATGGCCATCAAACGCTTGAACCACGCCGTGCTCTTCGTGTCCGATCTCGACCGGGCCGTCGACTTCTACACCTCGAACCTCGACTTCACGATCGTGAGCCGTGAGGATCGTTTCAACGCGGCCTTCCTGCGCTGTGCCGGAAGCGACAACCACCACGACCTCGGTCTGTTCGGGCTCGGGCCGGGGGTGCCTCGCGCGCCGCGGGGCTCGACCGGGCTCTATCACCTCGCCTGGCAGGTGCCGACGCTCGACGACCTGGCGTCGTACCGCGAGCGCCTCCTCGACGCCGGCGCCCTCGGAGGCGAGTCCTCGCATGGCGCCACGCTCAGCCTCTACGGAGCCGATCCCGACGGCAACGAGTTCGAGATCATGTGGATCCTGCCGCGAGACGCCTGGGGCGAATACGAGGAGCGGGCCGTCGTCGAGCGCCTCGACCTGGCCGCCGAGCTGGAGAAGTGGTCCGGCGTCGTCACCGTCTGACCCCGGACGTCATGGCAACTCGGGGAGCATGCGTCGCACGTATCGATCGAAGTGGGGGATGGCGAACTCCACCCATCCGTAGCGTGGCGCGAACACGAGACCCTCGGTGATGAGGCGATCTCGAAACGCCGCCACCTGCGGTGTCGTCTTGTCGGCCGCCGCGGCCACGTCGCCCGATCGATGCGGTCCGGGGCCCAGCGACGCCAGCGCCTGGACGTAGGCCACCTCCGACGCCGGGATCCTGGCGATGCGGGCGGCGAAGAACGACGAGTCGAGGGCGTGGTGGGCATTGGAGGCGGCCCGCTCCACGTCGTTGGCCGAGATCGGCTCGTCGAGAGCGGCGTTCCAGGTGTGATAGGCCCACGTTTGGACGAAGAACGGGAAGCCGTCCGACCGATCGACGATCTGCTCGGTTGCGGCAGCGGACCAGGACACCCCGATCTCCTCGGCCGGCTCGACGACCGCCTGGACGACTTGGGCAGGGGAGAGCGGGCCGAGATCGGCGACCGTGAACATGCGCTCGGCGTAGGTGGCCGCCCGTGCCACCGTGCCGACCAGGTTGGGGAGCCCGGCCAGCACGCAGGCGAGCGGCAGCCCGTCCTGCCCGCAGCGGTGCACCCCGGCCAGCAGCCTTCGCAGGTCGTGACGGTCGAGCATCTGGGCTTCGTCGATCGCCAGCGTGACCCCGAGATCGTCGTCGGCCGCCGCCGCCGCCACGTCGACGACCACGTCGGCGAGCGCCTCCCGGTCGGGAGGGGCTGCCTGTCGCTCCACGGAGAGCCCGCTGCCGGCGACCGTGAGCGACACGGACTCGATGGACCGCAGCGCCCGGCGGACCCTGGCGCCGCCGTCGAGGTCCTCGACGAGCCGCCGGGCCTGCCGCAGGATGCTGCGGATCGTGTCCTCGCCACCGACCGCCTCCACCCGAATGACCCGGTAGCCGGCGTGCTCGGCGACCGCCGCCAGCTTGCCCAGGAGGACCGTCTTGCCGACGCCGCGCAGGCCGGTGATCAGCTGGTGCTGGCTGGCTCGCGCCGAGCGGAGACGCTGGAGGGCGATGCGAGCCGATTCGATGACGGTATCCCGGCCCACCAGCGCGGGAGGGGGCGTGCCGGCGCCTGGCGCGTACGGGTTGGCGACCGGGTCGTACCGTTCACCTGACATGCCGTCGCTTTAACAAGTTCTGCGAAACCTGCGGCAGAAGTGGTGAAGTGCCGTACAGCATCGATCCATCATGAATGTCGCCTGTGACGATTCGGAGAGCTCGTGGGCTTTCGCCCACCTCGCAGTCCTGAGTCCTGAGTCATGAGTCATGAGTCCTGCGCGACCAGCGTCGTGGAGCACTGCGAGGGGCGAGGAGAGTGTCTTGATCCCCGACTGCGAGAACGTGCCGTCCAGCCGATCGTTGCGCCTCCGGCCCCCGGAATACGCGAGGCAGAGACTCAGGACTCAGGACTCGAGACTCATGACTGCCGAAGGCGAAACGGGGCTCCGTGGCCGGGGACGATGAGCTGGGCGACCGCCG
>JBPEXB010000360.1:0-17963 GCA_052032125.1 Acidimicrobiia bacterium | reverse complement strand
GCCGGCTTCGCCGACGTCGAGGCGACCAATGCCCGGTTCCATCGGCTGTTGGAAGAGGGCCAGGGCGGGCTGAGCGTCGCTTTCGACATGCCCACGTTGATGGGCTACGACAGCGACCATGCCATGGCGCTCGGGGAGGTCGGGCACTGCGGTGTGGCGATCGACAGCGCCGAGGACATGATCCGGCTCTTCGACGGCATCGACCTCGGCCGGACTTCGGTGTCGATGACCATCAACGGCCCCGCCCAGGTGCTCTTCGCCTTCTTCCTGGTCGCCGCCGAGGAGCAAGGCGTGCCGTTCGAGCAGCTGAGGGGGACGCTGCAGAACGACATCCTCAAGGAGTACATCGCCCAGAAGGAGTGGATCTTCCCTCCCGACCCGCACATGCGGTTGACGGTCGACCAGATGGCGTGGTGTCTCGACCACACGCCCCGGTGGAACACGATCTCGGTGTCCGGGTACCACATCCGCGAGGCGGGCGCGACCGCTGCCCAGGAGCTTGCGTTCACCCTCGGCGACGGATTCGCCTACGTCGAAGCGGGCAGGCGGCGAGGTCTGGAGGTCGACGCCTTCGCTCCGCAGCTGTCCTTCTTCTTCGACGCCCACATCGACTTCTTCGAGGAGATCGCCAAGTACCGGGCCGCCCGCCGCATCTGGGCTCGCTGGATGCGAGACCGCTACGGCGCCACCTCCGAGCGCTCGCTCAAGCTCCGGTTCCACACCCAGACCGCCGGGGTCAGCCTCACGGCCCAGCAACCGGAGAACAACATCGTTCGCACGGCGATCGAGGCCCTGGCGGCGGTGCTGGGCGGCACCCAGAGCCTCCACACCAACGCACTCGACGAGGTGTACGCCCTGCCCACCGAGCATGCCGCCGCCATCGCCCTCCGCACCCAGCAGCTGATCGCAGAGGAGACCGGGGTCGTGGACACCATCGACCCGCTCGGCGGGTCGTGGTTCGTGGAAGAGATGACCGACCGGATCGAGGCGAGAGCCCTCGAGATCCTCGAGCACGTCGCCCACCTGGGCGGCGGGTCGATGCTCGACGGGACCCTGCGCGGGATCGAGGAGGGCTACTTCCAGGGTGCCATCGCCGACTCTGCGTACGAGTTCGAGAAGGCGGTGACCTCGGGGGAGCGGACCATCGTCGGGGTCAACAAGCATGTGGCCGAGGACGAGTCGGACCTGGAGATCCTTCGCATCGGTGAAGAGATCGAACTGGGTCAGCGGAAGCGGGTGGGCGCACTCCGGGAGGCACGAGACGACGGGGCGGTCCAGGCATCACTCGACCGTATTCGGCGTGAGGCAGCCGACGAGTCCGTCAACCTGATGCCGGCGCTGGTCGACGCGGCCCGGGTGCGGGCCACCCAGGGCGAGATGGTCGAGGCGCTCAAGGACGTCTTCGGCGGATACCGCGAGCCGGTCCGGATCTGAGCGCCGCCATGGAGACGCTGGTCCGTCTGTTGCGAGAGGCCGCACTGGCGGCCGTGGTGGCCATCGCCCCGACGGAAGTCGACCCATGGCGGCTCGATCCGACACCTCCGCCGGCACGCATCCTGTCGGTGGGCGACCCCATGCCGGCGATCTGGTCCCGTGGACACGACTGACCTCGACGACGTCGTTCGCAGGTCCCTCGGCGATCCCTTGGCGGCGGCCGGGTACGTGGAGCACGATCTGACCTGGGCGTGGCGCGACGCCGGCGCCTTCGTGGCGCTCTCGGCGGTCCCATCCACCACCGATGAAGCAGCTGCCTACTCGATCAGGGTTGGTTGGCGATACGACGCCCTCGGCGATCCCGAACCGGAGCCGCCCCTGGCCCACGGCTGCGTGCGCAGCCTGACCCTCGACGAGTTGGTCGGTAGGTCGGGCCTGCCGCTGGCCGCGGTGGGCCGGCCCTCGGAAGCGTCGGTCGCCGACTTCCAGCAGCGCCTCGCCACCGTCATGCGCAAGCACCTCATGCGATGGATGGAGTCGTGGAAACGCCCGGAGGGGTTTCGCGACTTCCTCAGCCACAAGGAACTGCACCTCGCCGCCGCCTGGGCCAGCGCCCTCCTCGGCCACGACGAGCGGGCGCGTCTGGAGATCGGCCTGGCCGCCCATCTGCACGGCCGGCCGCTCGACGAGGCATTCGACCGGCAGCGGGCCGATCTCGACGAGGCCTTCGTGGCGCCGTGGGCGGCCCGCCACGGCCTGGCCGCGGAGTTGGCAGAGGCGCCGCCGGACGTCGTGGGCGCCTTCGGCTCGGCGCCGGGCGCCCTTGCCCGCGATCGAGTGCTGGAACCGGGCACCGAGCACCGGCGCCTGCAGACGCGGCACGCGACCTACGCCCGCCTGTGTCTGCGGCTGCTGGGCGCTTCGTCGGCGCTCTAGAGTTCCCGCCGTCTCGGGAAGGGAACGACATGGCCAGGTTGCGGCGCTTCGAGGAGCATCGGTTCATCGGAGCGAGGGACACGATGACGGTGTACGACTGCGACGATCCCGAACAACTCGCCACCCTCGAGTCGAGGATGGAGGACGACGACCTCCTCACCCGCCGGCTCGTGCAGACCTACGGTCCCGACACGCTGGCCGAGGCGCGTAATCGGGGTTTCCGACCACCTCGATGATCGACGTCGGCTCGGTCGAGTTCATCGACTTCCACGTCCACCCGCCCACCGCCAAGATGCTGGGCGAGACCTTCGGCCCGTTCACGCCCGCCCTCGAAGAAGTCTTCGGTCGCCCGTTCCCGGTCATGACCGTGGACGAGCTGGCCGACTACTACCGATCGCAACGCGGGGCCGCGGTGCTGCTCGCCTGGGACGCCGAGACCGTCACCGGGCTGCCTGCACTGACCAATGCCGAGGTGGCGGCGATGGTCGAGCAGCACCCCGATGTGTTCGTCGGGTTCGGCAGCGTCGATCCGCACAAAGGCGCGGCGGCGGTGATGGGGGTGCACGAGGCCGCCCATCTGGGATTGCGCGGTCTCAAGTTCCACCCCAGCGCCCAGTGCTTCTCGCCGGCCGATCACGCCCACTTCCCGATCTTCGAGGCTGCCGAGCAGCTCGGCCTGGTCGTCCTGTCCCACACCGGCGTGACCGCGCTGGGCCGCGGTCTGCCCGGCGGTGGCGGGGTGCGTCACCGGTATGCGCACCCGCTGCTCCTCGACGAGCTGGCCGCCGAATTCCCGGGCCTGCAGATCGTGGCGGCCCACCCGTCGCACCCCTGGCAGGCGGAGGCGGTGTCGATCGCCGAGCACAAGCCCAACATCCATCTGGAGCTGTCGGGGTGGTCACCCAAGTACCTCGAGCAGGGCCTGGTGCGGGCCATGCAGCGCACCCTGTCCGATCGAACCGTGTTCGGGACCGACTATCCGTTCCTGACGGTGGAGAAGTGGCGGAAGGACTGGGAGACGCTGATGCTGCCCGACGACCTGACCGCCGCCATCCTCAGGGACAACGCCGCTCGGCTACTCGGCCTCGCCTGAGCCGTGGGCTCCGGTGAGCGTGGGCACCATCAGCTCCGCCACCCGCCCCTCCCGGAAGTGGAAGAAATGGTCGGACCCCTCGACCACGTGGAAGGTGGCGCCGATCGACTCCGCGTAGCTGCGGGAGGCATCGAGATCGATCAGCTGATCGCGGTCGCCCATGATCACCGTGCGGGGCGCCGGGTCGAGGTCCGAGGGGGTCGGCATCTGGATGTCGTAGGCGGGAGGTACCGGCGGGGCGATGCCGACCCAGGGAAGATCCGACTGCTCCACGGCCTGCCAGCGCAACGAGGTCGCCGCCCCGAAGGACCATCCGGCGATCGCCAAGGGCAGCCCCCTCCCCTCGGCGTGCGTCACCGCCGCCTCCACGTCGTGGATCTCCGAGATCCCCCTTCCCCACGAGCCGGTCGACGCGCCGACGCCGCGGAAGTTGAATCGCAACACCGCCAGCCCGGCCAGCGTCAGGCGCTTGGTGACGCCCCGCATGAGCGGCGCAGTCATGGTGCCTCCCTGCTGGGGGTGGGGGTGGCAGAACACCACTGCCCGCTCGGCTCCGTCGTCCGGTTCGTCCCACTGGGCCTCCAGTGATTCGTGGTCGAACGTCTTCAACGTCACCGGCTCAACGGCCATAGCGCCACACCCCGTCGTCCTTGGTGCGCTGGAGACGGCCCCGGTTGACCAGGTGCTCGAGGTGGGCGAGCGTCTCCTGAAAGGCGAGGTACTTCTCCGCCGGCCCCAGGTCGGGGCGGAAGACCTCGGTCATCACGTGCCAGGCGGTGGCCCCGCCCGCCTTCGTCACCTGTTGCATCGCCCCGAGCCGCCGTTCGTGGTGGAGGGCGATCTGCCGTGCCCGGGCGCGCCCCTCCTCGACCGTGGAGCCGTGGGCGGGATGGGTCGTGCCGGGATCGATGCGCTCCAACCGCTCCAGACCTTCGAAGTACTCGGCGAGGGAATCACGCGCCTCGTCGTAGGGGATGAAGGGAGTGATGCGGGGCAGGATGTGATCGCCGCTGAAGATCTGCCCGGTGCGGCTGTCCTGGAGGCAGATGTGGGTCGGATGGTGGCCGGGTGTGTAGAGGACCTCGAGGGTCCGGTGGTTGCCGATCGGGATCCGGTCGCCGTCGCCCACGGTTCTCGTTGGTGGGACGCCGATCCCTGCCCAGCTGGGACGGGGCCACGTGGCCCGGAGCATCGCCAGCTCGTCCTCGTCCGCCCCGTGCTCGGCGGCCAGCGCCGCCACCTCGCCCTGGCGGATGGTCCAGTCGTTGTAGCCCTCCAGCAGCGACTCGGTGAGGTCGTGCATGACGAGCTCTTCGGTGTGCTCAGCCAGCAGCGTGTGGGCGCCGCCCATGTGATCGGGATGGAGGTGGGTGCAGATGAGCCGCTGGATGGTGGCGGAGCCGCCGACCATCGTCTCGATGCCCGCCAGGAGCTCGGCGAGCCGGTCGGGGTCGTCGACCCCGCAGTCGATCACCGTGAGCCCATCGTCGCCCTCCAGCACGTAGCAGTTGATCGCCCGGGGGCTCGGGAGCGGCAGCGCCAGGGTGATGCGATGGATGCCCTGGCCGAGGGAGACAAGCTCAGGAGTCACCCGTGGGTGGTGGCGTCCTTCACGCCGAAGGTCACATCGCACGTGACCTCGTGCACCCACCCGACCTCGTCGTCGTGGCGGCCGGCGACCCGCACCACGACATAGGACTGCAGGTCGCGCAGGCTCCTGGTCGCTCGCTCGAGCACGGCGGTGATCGCCGCATCGATGGACTCGCTCGATTCGCCCATGAGACGGACCGTCTTGGTGATGGACATGGGGGCGCCACCTCCTCGCTGCGTACCGTAGCGGGGCGAGGGGCCCGATCCTCGCTCGCCCGAGCCGCGGGTACAGAGTACTGAGTACTTGGTACCTGGTACCGGCCCGGCCGCAGGCCGAGCCTCTCAGTAGCGACACCGGCCTCGATAGGCTGGTGCAGGGCGAGGCAACCAGGGAGGCGCGCACGCCATGCAATCGGAGTACTGCTCGTGAGGGTGCTCGTCACCGGTGACCGGGGCTACATCGGTGCGGTGCTGATGCCGCTGCTGGCGGCAGCCGGCCACGACGCCGTCGGCTACGACGCGGCCTTCTTCGAGGGATGCGGCTTCCCCGCAGGCACCGGCCGCCAGGACACCGTTCGCCGCGACATCCGCACCATCGAGCCCGGCGACCTGGAGGGTTGCGACGCCGTCATCCATCTGGCAGCCCTCAGCAACGACCCGCTGGGCGACCTGAATCCCGACATCACCTATGAGATCAACCATCGCGCCTCCGTGCGGGTGGCCGAAGCCGCCAAGCAGGCAGGCGTCGGTCGATTCGTGTTCGCCTCCTCGTGCTCGCTCTACGGGGCGGGCGAGGGGCTGCTGACGGAGGAGTCGGCGATGGCGCCGGTCACGCCGTACGGCGAGTCCAAGATCCTCGCCGAACGGGACATCTCGACGCTGGCGGACGACGACTTCTCGCCGGTGTACATGCGCAACGCCACCGCCTACGGGGTCTCGCCGCAGCTGCGGCTGGACATCGTCATCAACAACCTGACCGGGTGGGCGGTCACCACCGGGCAGGTGAAGATCCTGTCCGACGGCTCACCATGGCGGCCGCTGGTGCACGTCGAGGACATCAGCACCGCCTGTATCGCCGCCCTGGAGTCGCCCAGGGACCTCATCCACGACCAGGCGATCAACATCGGGCGCCAGGGCGAGAACTACCAGATTCGCGACGTCGCCGAGATCGTCGGCGAGGTCGTGGACGGCAGCGAGGTCACCTTCGCGGAAGGCGGCGAGCCCGACACCCGCGACTACCGCGTCGACTTCACCAAGGCGGCGACCGCGCTCCCCACCTGGGAGCCTCGCTGGACGGTGCGTTCGGGAGCAGCGCAGCTCGCCGATGCCTACCGGGCCGCCGGCATGACGTTCGAGCAGTTCGAGAGCAGCAACTGGCTGCGCATCAAGCGCATCCGAGAGCACCTGGCGGCCGGCCGGCTCGACGACGACCTCATGTGGGTCGGGGCCGCGATGGGAGAGGGTCGGTGAGCGCGTCCTGCCGCTTCTGTGCCGCCGAGCTGCGGGTCACGATGGTCGACCTCGGCAAGTCGCCGTTGTGCCAGACGATGCTCTCCGCCGAGCAGCTCAACGAGATGGAGCCCTTCTATCCGTTGCGGGCGGACGTGTGTGAGAAGTGCTCCTTGGTGCAGGTGGAGGAGTACGTGGCGCCTGCCGACATCTTCACCGACTACAACTACTTCTCGTCGTACTCCGACAGCTGGCTCGCCCACATGGATCGGTACGCCGCCGACATGGTGGAGCGGTTCGGGCTCGGGCCCGGCTCCCGGGTGGTCGAGCTGGCCTCCAACGACGGGTATCTGCTCCAGTACTTCCAGCAGCGGGGCATTCCCGTGCTCGGCGTGGAACCGGCCGCCAACGTCGCCCAGGTGGCCATCGACAGGGGCATCCCCACCGTCGTCGAGTTCTTCGGCGCCGATCTCGCCCGCCGGCTGGTCGACGAGCACGGCCCGGCCGACCTCGTGTGCGGTGCCAACGTGCTCGCCCAGGTCCCCGACCTCAACGACTTCGTCGAGGGCATCTCGATCCTCCTGGCGGACGACGGTGTGTGCACCATCGAGTTCCCCAGCCTCTTCAACCTGATCGAGCTGAACCAGTTCGACACGATCTACCACGAGCACTTCTCATACTTCAGCTTCACCTCCGCCAGTCGGGTCTTCGAAGCCCACAACCTGACCGTGTGGGACGTCGAGGAGCTCCCGACCCACGGCGGGTCGTTGCGCATCTACGCCCGCCACACCGACGACCGACCGGTGGACGATCGGGCCACGGCCATGCTGGCGTCCGAGCAGTCCCGAGGCGTCGACGAGATGACCACGTACACGGACTACGGGGCCCGGGTCGAGGAGACCAAGCGCAACCTGCTCGAGTTCCTCATCGGCGCCCGCCGGGAGGGCAAGACGGTGGTCGGCTACGGAGCGCCCGGGAAGGGCAACACGCTGCTGAACTACTGCGGGATCAGGACCGACCTGCTGGCCTACACCGTCGATCGCAGCCCGGCCAAGCACGGGCGTTTCCTGCCCGGGACCCACATCCCCGTGTACCGTCCCGAGCGGATTGCCGAGACGAGACCGGACTACGTGCTGATCCTGCCCTGGAACCTCCGGGACGAGATCGCCGAGCAGATGGCCCACATCCGCGACTGGGGAGGGCGCTTCGTCGTGCCGATACCGTCGGTGGAGGTGTTCTGATGGACCGGACGACGTCATGAAGGTCGTGCTGTTCTGCGGCGGGCGCGGCACCCGCATCCGCGACTACTCCGAGAAGGTGCCCAAACCCATGGTGCCGGTCGGGTACCGGCCGATCCTGTGGCACCTCATGAAGTACTACGCCCACTTCGGCCACACCGAGTTCATCCTGGCGCTCGGCTACAAGGCCGACGTGATCAAGAACTTCTTCCTCAACTACGACGAGGCGGAGTCGAACGACTTCGTGCTGACCAACGGCGGCCGCTCGGTCGAGCTGATGTCCTCGGACATCGCCGACTGGACGATCACGTTCGTGGACACGGGCATGAATGCCAACCTGGGTGAACGGCTGCTCGCCGTGCGGCCGCATCTCGGTGACGACGAGGTCTTCATGGCCAACTACGCCGACGGCCTGACCGACATGGACCTGACCGCGTACGTCGACGACTTCATCGCCGGCGACGCCGTGGCGAAGTTCCTGGCGGTCACCCCTCCCGTCAGCTATCACCTCGTGGACATCGGCGAGGGCGGGCGGGTCGAGGGCATCGCCCCGATGGCCGAATCACCGATCAGGATCAACGGCGGGTTCTTCGTGCTCCGCCAGGCCATCTTCGACCACCTCAACGAAGGTGAGGAGCTCGTGGTGGAGCCGTTCAAACGGCTGCTCAAGGAGGGCAAGCTCGAAGCCGCAGAGTGCGACACCTTCTGGGCGCCGATGGACACGTTCAAGGACCAGCAGCGGCTGGACGACCTGTTCCAGTCCGGCGAGGCTCCCTGGATGCTCTGGAAACACCCACGGACCTGATGCAGCCGCTCGACCTGCTCGGCTCGGCCGGCTCCGCCCTCTTCCTCGGGGCTCACTGCGACGACGTTGAGATCGGATGCGGAGCGACACTGCGCAGGCTCGTACGCCTCCACCCCGACACCGAGGTCCGCATGGTCGTGATGACCTCGACCGAGGAGCGGGCCGCCGAGGCCAAGGTGGCCGCCCAGCGCTTCGCCGGGACGGCCGACGCCGTCACCGTGCTCCGCTTCCGAGACGGGCACCTGCCGTGGTCGGCGAGCGAGGCCAAGGACGCGCTGGCTGCGGCGACCGCCGGATTCGACGCCGACCTGGTGTTCACCCACCGGCGCGACGACCGGCATCAGGACCATCGCCTGGTCGGCGACCTGGCCTGGCAGCTGTTCCGTGGGGCGACCGTCCTCGAATACGAGATCCCCAAGTGGGAAGGCGACCTCGGACAACCCAACCTCCTCGTGGCGGCCGATCTCGAAGACGTCGAGTTCAAGCTGGCTGCCCTTCCCGAGGTCTTCCCGTCGCAGACGGACAAACCCTGGTTCGACGAGGAGCTGCTGCGCGGCCTCATGCGGCTGCGGGGGATGGAATGTCGCTCGCCCAGCGGCTACGCCGAGGCCTTCCACGCCGCCAAGCTGGTGGCGATCTGAGCGGCTCAGCCCTCCAGCAGCCCGACGATGAACCAGACCCCGGTGGCGCCGAGGATGACGAGCGCCGTGACGAGTGCGGCGATGATCAGATACCGGGTCTGCACGCTGCGAGGGTAGTGGCGCTCCCCAGGCGGGCTGCCGGGCCGGAGGCTGCGCCGCCCCCTGTTCCGTGCCGACCGCTCGCAACTAGGCTGCGGCTCTGATCGCAACCTCGGAGTGGTGAGACCTTGTACGACCTGGTGATCGTCGGCGGAGGCCCTGGCGGATACGCCGCGGCCCTGTATGCGCACAACTTCGGCCTGTCCGTTGCCCTGGTCGAGAAGGCCGAACGGCTCGGCGGCACCTGTCTGCTCCGCGGCTGCATCCCTGCCAAGAGCTGGCTGCAGGCGGCCGAGGTCTACTCGACCGTGAAGGGCGCAGGCGAGTTCGGTGTCGTGACCTCTGATCCGTCGTTCGACTGGCCCACGGCGCTCGAGCGCAAGAACAAGATCGTCGACGGGTTGGTACGCGGCCTCGGAGGGCTCCTCAAGCAGCGCAAGGTGGAGATCGTCAACGGCTTCGGCCGGCTCGACGGCCCCGGAGTCGTCAGCGTCTCGACCGACGAGGGGACCCAGCGGCTCGAAGCCCATCACGTGATCCTGGCCACCGGTTCGGTGCCGACCGAGATCCCCGGATTCGCCTACGACGGCCACCGCATCGTCAGCTCCGACCACGCCCTCGACTGGGCCGAGCAGCCACCGCGGGTGGGCATCATCGGCGGCGGGATCATCGGCTGCGAGTTCGCCAGCCTGCTCACCGACGTGGGCACGGAGGTCATCGTCTTCGAACTGATGGATCAGATCCTCCCGGGATTCGATCCGGCGGGGGCCCGCGAGCTGCAGAAGCATCTCGAGCGGCGGGGTGTGCGCTTCAAGCTGGAGACGGCTGCCGAAGCCGACGTCAAGGACGACCACGTGCGGCTCACCTACGGCGAGGAGTCGGTCGAGGTCGACACCGTGCTGGTCGCCGTGGGGCGGCGTCCGGTCACCGATGATCTCGGCCTCGAGACCACCAAGGTCGAGACCGACCGAGGGTTCATCGTCGCCGACCTGCAGACCATGGAGACGGCCGAGCCAGGCGTGTTCGCCGTCGGCGACGTCGTCGCAGGGACGCCCGGCCTCGCTCATGGCGCGTTCGCCGAGGCGATCTCGGCCGTGACCTACATCGCCACCGGCGATCCCGCCCCGATCGACTACCGAGCGATGCCGAGCGTCGTGTACACCCATCCCGAGGTGGCCACCGTCGGGCTCACGCCGGAGCTGGCCGAGCAGCAGGGCATCGAGGTGGAGGCCCACGATCACAGTTTCGTGGGCGTGGGTCGGGCCCAGATCATCGGGAAGAACCGGGGTTTCGTGAAGGTGGTCAACCAGGTCGACGGACCGATCGTCGGGGCCACCGTGGTGGGACCGCACGCGGGCGAGTTGATCCACGAACTGATGTACGCAGTCGGTTGGGAGGCGCTGCCGGCCGAGGCCGCCGCCTTCATCCACGCCCATCCCACGCTCTCCGAGGCCGTGGGAGAGACGCTGATGGGCGCCACCGGCCGAGGACTCCATTGACGAAAGGCAACTGATGGCGACAACCGTCTCGATGCCCCAGCTGGGCGAGACCGTCACCGAAGGGACCATCCTTCGCTGGCTGAAGCAGGTGGGCGACACGATCACCGAGGACGAGATCCTCGTCGAGATCTCCACCGACAAGGTCGACACCGAGGTGCCGTCACCAGCCACCGGCGTGATCCAAGAGATCCTGGCAGCCGAAGGCGACACCATCGCGGTCGGGAGCCCGATGGTCGTCATCGGCGCCGAAGGCGAAGCCCCTGCCGCGCAAGAGCCCGAGGCTGCAGCCGAGCCGGAGGCGCCGGCCGAGCCCGAGCCGCCGGCCCCTGACCAGACAGACACCGCGGAGCCGGCGGCCGCACCGCCCGAGCCCGCTCCCGAGCCTGCACCGGCCCCAGCGGCGGAGTCAGCCCCTGCGCCCGAGCCGGCCCCCGCCGCCGCCCAGGACGGAGCGAGCCAATTCCTGTCGCCCGTCGTGCGCAAATTGGCGCGAGAGCACGACATCGATCCGTCCGTGATCGCCGGAACCGGTCGGGACGGCCGGGTGACCCGCAACGACGTGCTGGCCTACATCGACCAGCAGGAATCGGCGCCCGCCGCCGAGCCCGCACCGGCCCCTGCGCCCGAGCCGGCCCCGGCGCCCGAGCCCGCCCCGGCCCCGGCGCCAGCTCCGGCGGCCGCTCCCGCTCAACCGGCGGCATCGCCGGCGGTGGCCGGAGCGCGACGCGGGGACGAGATCCGCGATCTCGATCGGCTGCGGGCCCGCATCGGCGCCAACATGATCAAGGCCAAGCAGACCGCCGCCCACGTCTGGACGTCGGTGGAGGTGGACTTCGAGCCGGTCGAACGGGTCCGGCAGGCGCACAAGGCCCAGTTCAAGCAGGACGAGGGCTTCTCGCTCACCTACCTGCCGTTCATCGCCAGGGCGACGATGGATGCCCTGCGCCAGTACCCGGTCGTCAACTCGTCGTTCTACCTCGACGAGCTGAAGGCTGTGTTCCACCACGACATCAACCTGGGCATCGCCGTCGATCTCAACCAGGATGGGCTGATCGTCACGACGATCAAGAACGCCAACGACCTGACGATGCGCGGTCTCGCCCGCAACATCCGCTCGATCGCCGAGCGGGCGCGTGATGGCAAGCTGGAGCCCAACGACATCGCCGGCAGCACCTTCACGATCACCAATCCGGGGCCGTTCGGGTCGTTCATGTCGGCGCCGATCATCAACGTCCCGAACGTGGCGATCCTCTCGACCGACACGGTGGCCAAGCGTCCGACCGTGGTCACCACCGCCGACGGCCAGGACACGATCGCCATCCGGCACATCGGTTACCTCGGGCTGTCGTGGGATCACCGGGCGTTCGACGGCTCGACCGCCGTGTTGTTCCTGCGGCGGATCAAGGAGAACCTCGAGTCGTGGGACTGGGAGCAGCAGCTGACGTGACCGCCCCTTCGGCGCCGGACCTCGTCTCGGATCCCGACCTGGCCCGGGTCCGGTGGCTCGGACGCATCTCCTATGAGGAGGCCTGGGACCTCCAGAAGGCCCTGTGGGAGGGCCGGCGCGAGGGTCGCTCGTCCGAGGACTACCTGCTCCTGTTGGAGCACCCTCACGTGTACACGGTGGGTCGCAACGGCGACGGGTCGAACCTGTTGATCTCCGACGAGCGGCTGGCGGAACTGGGGGCGACCCGCTTCGACATCGACCGCGGCGGCGATGTCACCTACCACGGTCCCGGGCAGCTGGTCGGGTACCCGATCCTGCAGCTGGCCGACTCGAAGCGGATCGTTCCCTACGTCCGGGCCATCGAGGAGGTGCTGATCCGCACGCTCGCCGATTTCGGTGTCGAGGCGCATCGCGATCCCGGATTCACCGGCGTGTGGACCGCCCAGGGCAAGATCGCCGCCATCGGCGTGCGGGTGTCCCGGCACATCACCACGCACGGGTTCGCCCTCAACGTGGATCCCGACATGTCGTACTTCGGCCACATGCACCCGTGCGGGATCGTCGACCGACAGGTGACGTCGCTGACCCAGGTGCTCGATCGTCCGGTCTCGATCGAGGAGGTCGTGGAGCACCTGATCCCACACTTCGAGGCCGTCTTCGGTTACGGATCGTCGGAGGTCCAGCTCGGGGCGTTCACCCGTGGCCAGGGCAGGCCTCGTTCGTTCGAGGTCGACGAGCTGCTGGCGGCCGGGACGTTCTCAGCCGACGAGCGATCGGCCATCCCGGTGATGGTCGGCGGCCGGCTGGCCGGCGAGCCCGAGCGGCCCGAGTGGATGAAGGTCAAGGCGAACCTCGGCGACGACTATCGGGACCTCAAGAAGCTGATGCGGGACCTGAACCTCAACACCGTGTGTGAGGAAGCCGGGTGCCCGAACATCTACGAGTGTTGGGCGTCGGGCACCGCCACGTTGATGATCCTGGGCGATCGCTGCACGAGAGCGTGCGGGTTCTGCGACGTGACGACGGGCAAGCCGACCGAGTTCGACATCTTCGAGCCGTTCCGGGCCGCCGAGGCGGTCGAGAAGATGGGCCTGGCCCATGCCGTGATCACGTCGGTGAACCGCGACGATCTCGAGGACGGGGGAAGCGGCATCTTCGCCGCCACCATCCACCAGATCCGCGAGCGCATGCCGCACTGCGACGTCGAGGTGCTGATCCCCGACTTCAAGGGCTCGCGAGCGGACCTCGAGCGGGTGATGGCCGAGAAGCCGGCGGTGCTCAATCACAACACCGAGACGGTGCTCCGACTCCAGCGCGACGTGCGCACCGCTGCCAGCTACGGGCGCTCGCTCACACTGCTGGCGAGAGCCAAGTGGATCAACCCGACCGTCACGGTCAAGTCGGGCCTGATCGTCGGGATGGGGGAGACGCGTGAGGAGATCCTCGGCGCCCTGGCCGACCTCAACGCGGTCGGAGTCGACATCGTCACGATCGGCCAGTACCTCCGGCCGACTGCCCGCCACCGCCCCATCCACCGGTACGTGCACCCCGACGAGTTCGCCGAGTACAAGCAAGTGGGCGAGGCGCTCGGCCTGGCGCACGTGGAGTCGGGTCCGCTGGTGCGGTCGTCCTACCACGCCAAGGAGAGCGCTGCTGCGGCGGGGCAGGCGACCGAGGCGGTCCCGGTCTCGATCGGCACCCGGCCCACCTGACGTGGCTCACGCCGATCGCCTCACTCGAGCTCGGGAGCGTATGGACGCCTTCGGGCTCGATCTCCTGTTGCTGTCCACGGGCCTCGACCTTCCGTACCTCACCGGCTACACGGCGTCGCCCTACGAGCGCCTGACGATGCTCGTCCTCCCCGCCGAGGGCGATGCGGTGCTGGTCGTCCCTGAGTTGGAGGCACCTCTGGTGGCCGACGGCGGGCTCTTCGAGGTGCGGCCGTGGAGCGAGACCGAGGATCCGACCGGGGTGGTCGCCGACCTCGCCGGACGGCCCGGGGTGGCCGGCCTCGGGGACCAGACCTGGGCCACGTTCCTCCTCCAGCTCCAGGCCCACCTGCCGGGCACCCGGTTCACGTCCGCCACGCCCCTGACCCGGGAGCTGCGCATGCGGAAGGACCCCGAGGAGCTCGAGGCGCTGCGAGCCGCGGGCGCGGCATGCGATCGGGTGGCGGCCGCCATCCCGTCGATGCGCTTCGCCGGCCGCACCGAGTCCGAAGTGGGCCGGGACATCGCCGAGCTCACCGTGGCGGAGGGCCACGACGTGGCGACGTTCACGATCGTCGCCTCGGGGCCAAATTCGGCCTCGCCCCACCACCACACCGGCGAGCGGACCATGCAGGAGGGCGACAGCCTGGTGATCGACTTCGGTGGGTCGCTGCGGGGCTACCAGTCCGACACGACGCGGTCGTTCCACGTCGGCGAGCCGACCGACGAGGTGGCAGAGGCCTTCGCGGTGCTGCACCGGGCCCAGGCGGCGGCGGTCGAAGCCGTGCGGCCCGGCGTGTCCTGCGAGTCGGTCGATCGAGTGGCCCGGGGGATCATCGACGAGGCGGGCCACGGCGAGCACTTCATCCACCGGACCGGCCACGGCATCGGGCTCGCCACCCACGAGGAGCCGTACGTGGTCGAGGGCAACGACCTCGTGCTGGAGCCGGCGATGACCTTTTCGGTCGAACCGGGCATCTACGTGCCCGGACGGTTCGGCATGCGGATCGAGGACATCGTGGCGGTGACCGACGACGGCGTCGAGTCGTTCAACCGAAGTGACCACCAGATGGTGCTGGTGGACTGATCAGAGACCGTCAGGCCAGGTAGCGCTCGGCCAGCCGGGCGGTGGCGGCATCGATCATGACCCCGTCGAGCTGGGCGGCGCCGCGTCCTGAGGCGGCCGCCTCCTCCATCGCCTGGCGTACCCGTCGCGCCCAGGCGAGCTCGTCGTCTGAGGGTGAGAACACCTCGTTGGCGACGGATACCTGCCCGGGATGGATCGCCCACTTGCCGTCGAAGCCCACGGACGCCGCTCTCCGGGCGACCTCGCGATAACCGCCTTCGTCGCGGAAGTCGTCGTAGGCCGAGTCGAGGGCGCGCAGGCCATGACTCCTGGCGGCGGCGACGATGGTCACCTTCACCGACGCCCAGGGATCGCGCCCGTCCTCGTCCAGCCTCCCGATCCCGGTGGAACGCGCTCCCATGCTGGCGGCGAAGTCGCCGGCGCCGAAGTGCAGCGCTTCGAGGGGCGGGCCGACACCGGCGATCGCGCCCACCTCGAGGAACCCTGCCGCCGACTCGATCAGGACCTCGAGGCCGAGTGACGGGCGGGCGGCCAGGGCATCGATGACGGCCAGCAGCTCATCGGCCCGATCGACCTTGGGGATCAACACGGTGTCGAGGCGCTGACCCGTCTCGATCACCGAAGCCAGATCGTCCTCGAACCATGGCGAGCCGGGGGCATTCACCCGGACGGTCAGCGTCATGTCGTCCGGCCACTCCACCGATGCGATCCCGTCGGCCACCAGCGGCCGGGCACCGGCCTTGTCACCGGGAGCGACGGCGTCCTCCAGGTCGAGAAAGACCTGGTCGGCGCCCGATCGAGCTGCCTTTGGGAAGAGCTCCGGGGTGGCGCCAGGCACCGCCAGCACCGAGCGAATACGACGGAAGTCAGTGGTCATCCGCGCAACCTACCGGCCGGTCTGGCGGAGCGCCGCTCGCGGAGGTGACCGGGTAGCCTCGGCCGCCAGAGCATCCATCGAGGAGTGAGTCACCGTGGCTGACGGCAAGGCGATCGAGAACCTGCTGCACGAGGACCGGACGTTTCCGCCGTCCGCCGGCTTCACCGCACAGGCCAATGCCCAACCGGGCATCCATGAGGAGGCGGCAGCCGACCCTGTCGCGTATTGGGTGAAGCAGGCGTTCGACCGGGTGACGTGGTTCCGCGAGCCCAGCGTGATGCTCGACGACTCCAACCCGCCGTTCTACAAGTGGTTCACCGACGGCGAGCTGAACATCACCTACAACTGCATCGACCGCCACCTCGAGGCCGGCAAGGGCGACAAGGTCGCCTACTACTGGGAGGGCGAGCCAGGCGACGAGCGGGTCATCACCTATCAGGACCTGGCCGACGACGTCAACCGCTTCGCCAACGGGCTCAAGTCGCTCGGCGTCGAGAAGGGTGACCGGGTGGCCGTCTACATGGGGATGGTGCCGGAGCTGGCCGTCGCCATGCTGGCCTGTGCGCGCATCGGGGCCGCCCACTCGGTGATCTTCGGAGGCTTCTCGTCCGACGCCATCGTCGACCGGGTGGAGGACGCAGCGGCCAAGGTGCTGATCACCTGCGACGGTGCCTGGCGGCGCGGCAGCGTGGTCGACCTCAAAGGCGCCGCCGACGCGGCCATGGCGAGGACCGACCTGATCGAGCACTGCATCGTGGTCCGGAGGACGGAACAAGGCGTCGACATGCAGGAGGGACGCGACGTCTGGTGGCACGATCTCGTCGACGGACAGTCGACCGACTGCCCGGCCGAGCCGATGAACGCCGAGGACCTCCTGTACATCCTGTACACCTCGGGGACCACCGGGAAGCCGAAGGGCATCATGCACACGACCGGCGGGTACCTGGTCGGCGCCGCGACGACGCACAGTTACGTCTTCGACATCAAGCCGGACCAGGACATCTGGTGGTGTGCCGCTGACATCGGCTGGGTGACCGGCCACACCTACATCGTCTACGGACCGCTCGCCAACCAGACCACTTCGGTGATGTACGAGGGCACGCCCGACTTCCCGGACCGGGATCGGCTGTGGTCCATCATCGCCAAGTACGGGGTCACTCAGCTCTATACCGCTCCGACGGCCATCCGCGCCTTCATGAAGTGGGGCGACGAATACCCGGCCCGCCATGACCTGTCGACACTGCGGGTGTTGGGCACGGTCGGGGAGCCGATCAACCCGGAGGCGTGGATGTGGTACCACGACCACATCGGCCCGCCGGAGGCACCGATCGTCGACACGTGGTGGCAGACCGAGACCGGCTCGATCATGATCTCGCCGCTGCCCGGCGTGACCACCACCAAGCCGGGGACCGCCACCCAGGCCATGCCGGGCATCCAGGCCGACATCGTCGACGACGATGGCAAGTCGGTGCCGTGGGGGAGTGGCGGGTTCCTGGTGATCAGGGGCCCGTGGCCGTCGATGCTGCGCTCCATCTGGGGCGATGACCAGCGGTATGTGGACACCTATTGGTCACGGTTCGACGGGATGTACTTCCCAGGCGACGGCGCCAAGTACGACGAGGACGGCTACATCTGGCTGCTCGGCCGGGTGGACGACGTGATGCTCGTCTCGGGTCACAACATCTCCACCATGGAGGTCGAGTCGGCACTCGTGTCGCACCCGGCGGTGGCCGAGGCGGCGGTCGTCGGCCGCAAGGACGAGCTGACCGGCCAGGCCATCGCCGCCTTCGTCAGCCTGCGGGGCGGGGTGGAGGGCGACGCCGCCTTGCTGGGCGAGCTGCGCGACCACGTGGCGAACTCGATCGGGCCGATCGCCAAGCCGAAGAGCATCGTGTTCACACCCGACGTGCCCAAGACCCGCTCGGGCAAGATCATGCGCCGGCTGCTGCGGGACATCTCCGAACAGCGCCAGCTGGGTGACGTGACCACGCTCGCCAACGCCGACATCGTGGCCGACATCGCCGAGCAGGCCGCCGCCCAGTCGGACGACGAGGACTGA
>JBPEXB010000036.1:0-9993 GCA_052032125.1 Acidimicrobiia bacterium | reverse complement strand
ATGGCGAGGACGGCCTCGACGAGCTCACGCTCACCGGCCCGTCCTTCATATGGCGTCTCACCGGCGGCGAGATCACCCATGCGGAGTTCACGCCGGAGGACTTCGGGGTCGAGCGAGCCCCCCTGGAGGCCGTCTTGGGAGGGGACGTCGCCACCAATGCCGCCATCACCAGGGCGGTGCTGTCGGGGGAGGCGGGACCCCGTCGCGACATCGCCGTCATCAACGCCTCGGTGGGCATCGTGGCCGCCGGGCTCGCCGACGGCTTCGCCGACGGCTGTGCGCTGGCGGCCGCGGCGATCGATTCAGGAGCAGCCGCCCGGGCGCTCGAGACGGTCGCCGCCCGCAGCCAAGAGCTGTCGGCGTGAGCGCCGGCCAGTTCATCGTTTAGCAAGAACTGGGTCGTAAGCTGACGCGCATGACACGCACCACCTCGCTGTTGATCGCGCTCGGCCTGGCTGCCGCGGCCTGCGGGACGGCCGCCACCGACGTCGGCAGCCAAGACCCGGCACCGGCCGCCACCGAGGCCACGTCCGCCGCGACGCAGCAATCCACCACCCAGGCCACCGAGGGCTCCGCCGCCACCACGCCGCCCGAGACGACCGCCACCAGTGAGAGCGCCCAGGCACCGGCGCTGGTCGCCGAGGGCCCGGCCGCCCCCAACTTCACCCTGGCGCTCGCCGATGGATCCACCTACGAGCTGGCGTCGGCCGAACGGCCCGTGATGCTGGTGTTCTGGGCCGAGTGGTGACCGACCTGTCGACGGGAGTTGCCCGTCGTCGACACCGTTGCACAGGACTACGTGGGCCAGGTGGACGTCGTGGCCGTGGCCTGGCGGTCCAGCTTCGAACGGACTGCCGAGATGGCCTCCGTCCTGCTCCCGTCGGGCGCGGTGCGGTGGGGCCTCGACCCGGACGAGAAGGTGTTCAGCGCCTACGAGGTGCCCTACCAGCCGGTCACGGTGCTGGTCGCCCAGGGGGTCGAGATCGGCCGGTGGTTGGGAGCCAAGCCCGAGGCGGACATCCGCGAGGCGATGGACAACCTCGCTCAGTACGGCTGACCCGGCTCAACCGCCCGGCTGCTGCTGGTAGTCGCCGACCTGTCGGGCGCCGACATCCTCACCGGCGAGGATCTGCTCGATCGCCCCGCTGAGCGTCAAGGCATCGGTCTCTCCGATGAGCTTTCCGACGATCACTCCGTCGCGGATGAAGATCGTCTCGGGGATGCCGAAGACCCCGAACTCGATGGCCGCCCGGGAACCGGGATCCTGGACGTAGCGAAAGGTGGCTCCCCGTCCCAGCTCGTCGAGGAACCCGATGGCCTGGGCGTCGCGGTTCTGGAAGGCGATGCCGACGAACTGCACCGAGCGGTCGGCGTAGGCGTCGGCGGTCGAGACCAGGTCGGCATGCTCGTTGCGGCACTGCAGGCACCACGAAGCGAAGAAGTTCACCACGACCACGTCGTGCTCGGCGTCCAGGGCGACGAGGTCGAGCGAACCGTCCCCCTCCAGCTCCGGCAGCACCAGCTCCGGCAGCGGGTTGCCGACCACCGGCGAGATGCCCTGCTCGACGTTGATGCCGAAGCGGCTCGCGAACACGACGAGGAGCGCCCCGATGGCGACCAGGCCGGCGACCAGTCCGATGCGGGCGCCCCGGCTCACCCGGATCGCTCCTCGACCTGGCTCCGCGCCAGCTCCACGGCCGCCTCGACCTCGGGTCGCAGCTCGTCAGGGAGTGCGTCGCCCGCCAGCAGTGGCTCCAGCTGGGCGAGCGCCTCCGATGGCCGCCCTTCGTTGAGCAGCACCAGGCCCAGGAACAACCGCGACTCCTCGTAGCCCGGTTCGGTCTCCAGCGCCTCGCCGAGGTAGACCTCCGCCAGGTCGGCGCGGCCGGAGGCGAAGCTCATCCATCCCACCCGGGCCAGGGCCCGCGCCCGGCGGGTCGAGTCGAGCTGACCGTCCAGCGCCGAGAGGTAGTGAGGGAGGGCGTCCGAGTAGGCACCCTCGTCGAAATACCGATCCGCCAGCGCCACCTCCATGGCAGCCACCTGCGGCAGCTCGGCATTGGCGGCGATCACCGCTTCCATCTGCTCGTTGCTCACCTCGTCCAGATTCACGCCTTCGACGCCGTCGCCGGTGACGAAGCCGCCGTCGCGGGGACGGATGGCCGCCAGCGCCAGCACGGAGACGACCACGAAGGCCCCCACCAGGAGCAAGGTGCCGACCAGCCGTCGCCGGTCGAGGCCCTTCGGGGGGTCTTCCGACGGGGCCTCACGCTCCAGCTGCTCGATCTCGGCCCGATAGCGCGACACGAGCGTCTCGGCCGTCTGCGGGTCCAGCTCGTCGTTCGCAAGCTGTTCGTCCACCGCCTCGATGTCTGCCTGCGCCTGGGCGATGCGCGCTCGACGCCGCTGATCGGCCGCCGTCTCGCTCACGATGGCGCCTCGACGGAGCGGCGCAGGCGGCTGGTGGCCGCCCACACGCCCAGGCCAAGGGCGGCGGCGGGCAGGAACCACAGCAGGAGCGTCGTGCCCGAGAACGCCGGGTCGAGCCGGATCCCGGCGAACCGCTCCTCCAGGTAGACGACGATCTCCTCGTCGGTCCACCCTTCTTCGACGCGATCCTCGACGAAGGACAGGATGTCGGCTGCGTAGGCGGACGGTGAGTCGACGATCGACTCGCCCTGGCAGACCGGGCACTTGATGCGAGCGCCCAGAGCCTCGACCCGGTCCACATCCGAGGGCTCGCCGACCACCAGGCCCCAGACGACGATGGCCGCCAGCAACGCGGTGAGGCCGCCTGCCAGGAGCCGCCGCACCTGCTCAGACACGGGCCGGCTCCGGTCGGCGCACCTGGCGGGTGGCGAGCAGCGAGAACCCGGCTCCGGCGGCCACCAGGAGACCTCCGAACCAGATCATCCACTGGAGCGGGTAGGCCCAGGCGTCGGCGGCGAATCCGTCGGTGTCGAGTCGCGTGGGGGAGAGGTAGAGGTCACCCGAGAACGTCGAGCGCACGGCCGGGGTCTGAATGGCCTGGAGGAACCCGGGATACTGATTGAGGCGCGGCTCCATGAGGAACGTGGCGCCCGACCCATCCGTCACCTCGAGCCGGGCGCCCACCACGGTCCGGTTGGGCTCCTGGCGACTGAAGGGAGCGTCGTAGGTGATCTCGTACCCGGCGAAACGGGCGGACTCGCCGGGCGCCAGATCGATCGTTCCGGTCGTGACCAGGTTCGCCGAGGCGGCGATCCCCAGGGCCAAGACGGCCACCCCGATGTGGGAGATCTGGCCGCCCCAGTAGCCAGGTTCTCGTCGTATCAGCCCCAGCGCCTCGACGAGGCGGCCCCCCGAGGACGCATCGGCAGCTCGCTTGCTCGCCAGGGTGAAGAGGTGTCGGACGATGACCGACGTGACGAACGCCGAGAGAAGCGCCACGACGATGACGTGCCCGTTGCGCGTCCAGAACAGCACTGTCGCCGCGCCCGCCGCCAGGGATGCTCGCAGCGGGCCCCGCAGTCGTTCCCAGAGGATCGCCGGGCGGGCGACGCGGTACGGCGTGACCGGCCCGACGCCCATCGCCAGCAGGAGGGCGAAGGAGAGCGGCACCGCCCACCGGTCGAAGAAGGGTCGTCCGACCCCGACGGTGGCGCCCTGCACCGCCTCGACGAGGAGCGGGAAGAGCGTGCCGGCCAGCACCACGAAGGCGAACACCGCCAGCAAGAGGTTGTTCAGCAGGAAGACGCCCTCCCGGCTGGCCAGCGAGTCGAGCCGGGGTGCGCTGGCCACGTGGTGGGCCCGCATCGTGAAGAGCACCAGCGAGCCGACCAGGACCACGCCGAGGTAGGCGAGCAGCGCCGGCCCGACCTCGGACTGGGTGAAGCTGTGCACCGAGGCGATGACGCCCGAGCGGGTCAGGAACGTGCCGAGGATGGTGGCGGAGAACGTGCCGATGACGAGCACGTAGTTCCACGACTGCAGGACACCTCGCCTGGCCTGGACGACCGCCGAGTGGATGAAGGCGGTGGCCAGCAACCAGGGGATGAACGAGGCGTTCTCCACGGGGTCCCACGCCCAGTAGCCGCCCCAGCCGAGCACCTCGTAGCTCCACCACCCGCCGAGCACGATGCCGGCGGTGAGGAAGGCCCATGCGGTCAGCGTCCAGCGCCGGGTCCTGGCCAGCCACGCCGAGCCGCGATGCACGCCTGCCAGCGAGGCGATGGCGAACGAGAACGGCACCGACAGCCCGACATAGCCGACGTAGAGCATCGGCGGGTGGACGGCCATGAGGATGTGGTTCTGCAGCAGGGGGTTGGTGCCCCGCCCTTGCAGGGGCGTGTCCACAGCACTCCACGGCGCCCACCCCGAGACCCGGCACCCGACCTCGCCCGCCGCCGTGCAGACCTCGAAGGGGTTGGCGATCGTGGCCATCATCCCGAAGAAGAACACGGAGATCGTCCCGAGGATGGCGAGCGCCCCTGCTCCCAGGTCGTCACCCTCGTGGCGTTCCACACCCCGGAAGACCGTGTAGGTGAACCCGGCCAGCACCAGCCCCCAGAGGACGATCGAGCCTTCCAGGGCGGCCCACCCTGAGGCCAGTGTGTAGATCAACGGCGTCCCGGTGCGGTGGTTGTTGGCGACGTAGGTGAGGGAGAAGTCGTCGACCAGCAGCGCCAGCTCGATGGCGACCATCGCCGCCACGGCTCCCGTCAGCAGGCCGAGGACCGGCGTCCGCAGGCGGTCGGCGGGCACCGATGCCCTGCCGATCAGCGCCGGCCAAGCCCGCTGTACCAGGGCGAGCGCCGAGCCGAGTGCCAGCAGGACCGCCAGGAGGCCGAGCCAGGCGATCATCGGTCCTCGGGTGGGACCTCATAGGCCCCGTCGCCGTCGGGCGCCCGGTACTGCTCGTCGTGGCGGACGAACAGGGCGTCGGAGTGGAATTCGTCGCCGTTCCACGACCCTTCGACGACCACGCCGACGTTCTCTTGGAACAGCTGCGGCGGGACACCGGTGTGCACCACGCGTATGGAGGTCGCCCCGTCGCCCACCGAGAAGGCGACGCCGTCATCGAGCGGTTGGACGCTGTCCTCCTCGACGAGCCCGCCGAGCCGGAAGCGCTCGCCGGCCCCGAAGTCGGCTCGCTGCTCGTCGGCCTCGGTTGGCGTGAGGTAGAAGACGAGGTTGTCGCTCAGGTTCCCCCACAGGAGGAAACCGATGACGAGCGCCAGCAGTCCGAGCGCCGGGATGAGCAGCCTGCGCGAGACCACGGCGTTACCGGTCGAGGCGTCGCCGGAGTGTCCTGGTGCGGACGACGATCAAGGCGACATACGCAGCGATGGTCCCGTAGGTCATGGCGTAGCCGAAGAGGACCCAGCCGTTACCCATGGGCGCCTCCGAGCTCGGGAGGCACGATGGCGCTGCCCGCCAGGGGGGCCTCGGCCACCGCCCCCTCCGCCGCCTCCTCCAGCCGGGCCAGGTGCAGGCGCAGCATCAGCAGCGTGGCGAAGACGGCCAGGAAGGCGACCATGTTGATGCCCAGCGCCCTGGCGAACACGGGATCCATGGGAGCGTTCTCGATGTCGGGGCGCAGGATCGTCGGGCCCTGGTGCAGCGTCCGGAACCAGGTCACCGAGAAGTGGACGATCGGCACCTGGACGAAGGCGATGATCGCCAGCACGGCCGAGCGGCGGGCGCGCACCTCCCGGTCCGGGATGCTGCGCCGCAACGCCAGGTAACCGACGTAGAAGAAGAACATGAAGGCGGTCGACATCATCCGGGCGTCGCCCCAGTCCCACCAGACCCCCCACACGGGTCGCCCCCAGATCATCCCGGTGAGCAGCGTGAGGGCGGTGAAGACGACGCCGATCTCGATGGCGGCGGCCGAGACCCGATCGGCGGCCGGTGAACGGCGGATGAGATACCACAGACCGCCCAGCAAGCCCACGGCCAGTGCCGCATAGGCGGTGATCACGGAGGGCACGTGGACGAAGAGCATCTTGGCGAACTCGCCCTGGGTCTGCTCGGGCGGGGCCGCCACCGCCGCCGAGATCCCCCAGGCCAGGAGCAGCAGGGTGACTCCGATGAGTGCTCGACGCTTCATGACGTGTTTCCTCAGGTGGCGGTGTCGTGGAGGGGACCGGCCAGCAGCACCCCGACGATGGCGATGGCGAGATCCATGGCCACGAGCAGGAGCAGCCAGCGAATGTTACTGCGCCCACTGAGTACCAGATCCGTGCCGGCAGTGGCCGCCAGCAGCACCGGGATCGACAGCGGCGCCACCAGGAGCGGGGCCAGCGCAGTGCGGGTCCGCAACCCGGAGACGAGCGCTCCCGCCAGCGCCCCGATCATCGCCAGGCCCACCGCCCCGGCCACCGCCAGCCCGACGAGCGACGGCCAGCCCGTGATGGCAGGAGGTGCGTAGAGCACGATCATGACCGGCGTCAGCGTGACCACCAACGCCAGCAGGAGCACGGCCGAGGCCAGCGCTCGACCGAGGAAGGCCGCCGCCGGGTCCAGCCCGGCCAGCGTCGTCAGGTCACGGAGCGGCCCGGAGTCGAGGGAGGTGGCTCGGAACGTCACCAGCATGCCGAACAGCAGCACCACCACCCAGAGCATCCCGGGGCCGATGGCGCTCAGCAGCCGCGAGTCGGTGCCGACGGCCAGCGGGATGACGAGGAGGGCCAACGCTCCGAAGGGGATGGTGATGAGCAGCGCCTCGCCGCTCCGGAGCTCGATCATCAGGTCCTTGCGGACCACCCACCTCATCTGCGACCAGAGACTCATCGCGCCTCCACCAACCGGCCCTCCACCAGCTCCGCCCGGCGGGTGACCAGCGGTGCGACCCGTTCGACCTCGTGGGAGACGAGGACGGCCGCCCCGCCGTTGGCCGTCACCCGCGCCACGACCTCGTCGACGATCGAGGCAGCAGTCCTGTCCAGCCCGGCGTGCGCCTCGTCGAGGAGCAGCAGCCGGGGGACGCGGTGGAGCACCCGGGCGAACTCCACCCGTCGCTGCATCCCCAATGAGGCACGGTCGGCTCTCCGCTCTGCGGCCGCCCCGAGCCCCACCACGGCAAGACCGGCAGCCGGCTGTTCACCGGCACGCGGATCGAGCCGGGCAGTGATCTCGAGGTTCTCGCGCAGGGTCAGCTCGGGCCACATCGCCGGCGTGTGGCCGATCAGCGAGATGCCCCGCCTGATGTGCGCCAGGGCCTGGCGATCGGTGGCGGCGTCTGCCCCGAGGATCTGCCACGTCCCGGCCGTCGGAGTCAGGAGCGTGGCGAGCATTCGCAGCAGCGTGGTCTTGCCGGATCCGTTGGGCCCTGCGACCCCGAGGACCTCGCCGGCGCCGATCTCCAGGTCGATGTCACGCAGGATCACCGCGTCAGCAGTGGCGAAACCGACCGCGTCGAACCGAACCAGGGCGGGAAGGGTCACTCGGCGAGTGTAAACCGGGGCCTGGGACCCTCACCGGCGGTCACGGCTCTTCGGGCTCGGCAGCACGAACCGCGTCGCGGCGGGCCAGCAGCGCCCAGCCGATCCCGACGACGCCGGCCGCCAGGTACCAGAGCCGCGGCCCGCCACCGAGCGACACTCTCGAGGGCTCGGTGGCGAGGCGGATCAGCCCGGCGGCGGCCAGCGCCAGGCCGGCGGCCAGGCCGGTGCCGATCGGGATGCGCCTGATCACGAGCCCGGCCACCAGCAGCAGCACGGCTGCGTAGAGCTCCACGGGATGGCGGCCCGCCGCCCCGGGGGCACGCGCGATGGCCCACGGCAGGTCCGTGGTGGTGCCTGCACAGGCGTTGCGGACCAGGCAACCGGCGTGCCAGCCGGCCAGTCCGAACAGCGAGGCGGCGGCCACCGTGTCGAACGCCTGGACGAGGTGAGGTCGCACCGCGAATGCCAGCACCGCCAACGCCCCCACGGTCGCCCAGCCCGTGGAGACCCCGCCCCGCACGACGAGGATGTCGCCCGGGTTGGCCAGCGGATTGGTTCCCGTTGCGAGCATCGCCGCCAGCCGGCCCACCAGGATGCCGCCGCCCATGGCACCGAGGGCGGGGTCGACGAGCGCCCGGCTCGAGGCCGCATCGGCGCCGGCGGCGGGGAAGAAGCGGAGGGCAGCCCACAGGCCGGCCACTCCCACGACGACGGCGCCGAGCAGCGTGAACTCCATCAGCGCCCGGCGAGCAGCTCGTCGATGCCCAGCGCCAGGGTGCGCTCGTCGATCACCCCGGAGTGGGCGTCGACCAGGTTGCCGCCGGCGTCGAAGAAGAACGTGATGGGGACCCCGGTTCGGCCCAGTGAGCCCGGCACGGCGCGAGAGCGATCGAAGTAGTTGTCGAAGGTGAGGTCGAACTCGGTGAGGAAGGCTCGTGCCGGGTCCTGGCGGTCGGCCACCGCCACGCCGATGAAGTCGACCTCGTCTGCGAAGCGCTCGTGGGCGGCTCTCAGCAGCGGCGCTTCCGAGCGGCACGGGATGCACCACGACGCCCAGATGTTCACCACGGCCGGACGCCCCGAGCTCTCGAGGAGGGCCTCGAGGCCCGGCGGATCGATCTCGGGCAGCTCCGGCCCGACCGGCGCGCCGCCGCCACCACCGCAGGCGACGACGATGAGGAGCAGTGCAACCAGGGCCCGACGCATCCGGCCACGGTAGACGCGCGGAGAGACGACTCCCCGCGCACGACTCGAGACTCATGACTGCGAGCATCCGAAGGCTGCGAGCTAGCGTCGGGGTCGGCGACAGTGAGGAGATGAGCGATGGCCCGACCGCACGTGCTCTCGATGGTGCTGGCCGGAGGCGAAGGCAGGCGGCTGTTCCCGTTGACCAGGGACCGGGCGAAGCCGGCGGTGCCGTTCGGCGGCAACTACCGCCTCATCGACTTCGTGTTGTCGAACCTGGTCAACGCCCACTATCGCCGGATCGTGGTGCTCACCCAGTACAAGAGCCACAGTCTCGATCGCCATCTCGCCCAGACCTGGCGCCTGTCGCCGCTGCTCGGCTCGTATGTGGCGCCGGTGCCTGCCCAGATGCGGCGCGGGCCGCACTGGTACTCGGGATCGGCTGACGCGATCTTCCAGAACCTGAACGTGATGGGCGACGAGCGGCCCGACCACGTCATCGTGTTCGGGGCCGACCACATCTACCGCATGGACCCGCAGCAGATGCTCGACTTTCACATCGAGCACGGTGCCGAGGTGACCGTGGCCGGCATCCCGGTGCCGATCGAGGAGGCCTCGGCCTTCGGGATCATCGAGGCCGACCCGTCGGGAGTGATCGCCCAATTCCACGAGAAGCCGGCGGACCCGCCTTCGATGCCCGGCGATCCCAGCCGGGCGTACGCCTCGATGGGCAACTACATCTTCACGGCGGAAGCCCTCGAGGAAGCGGTGCGGTCGGACGCTGCGCAGGACGACTCGAAGCACGACATGGGCGGTGACATCATCCCCGCCCTCACCGCCAGGGGCGGCGCCTACGTGTACGACTTCGCCAGCAACGACGTGCCCGGCCAGACCGAGCGCGAGCGCGGGTACTGGCGGGACGTCGGCACCATCGACGCCTACTACGAAGCCTCGATGGACCTCGTGGGCGTGGACCCGACCTTCAACTTCTACAACACCGAGTGGCCCATCTACACGTGGAACTTCCCCCACCCGCCGGCCAAATTCGTCCTGGACGACGACGATCGGCGGGGGTACGCCACCAACTCGGTCATCGGCGCCGGGACGATCATCTCGGGGGCGGCGGTACATCGGTCGGTGGTCTCGCCGGAGGTCCGCGTGCACTCGTACGCCGATGTCTCGGACTCGGTGCTCTTCCCGGGAGTCTCGATCGGGCGGGGGGCGGTGGTGCGCAAGGCGATCATCGACAAGAACGTCGAGGTGCCCGACGGGGCGGAGATCGGCGTCGATCCCGCCGCGGACGCCGAGCGGTTCACGGTCTCGGACGCAGGGGTGGTCGTGATCGGCAAGGGCGACAAGATCCACTGATCCCGCGCCTGCG
>JBPEXB010000359.1:0-3619 GCA_052032125.1 Acidimicrobiia bacterium | reverse complement strand
CAGGACTCGCTGGCGCGACGAGCGACCCCTAGATTCCCTGCGATGCCCGATCCCTTGATCTCGACGCGCGCCCTGCGGCACACCTTCGGTGACGTGGTGGCCATCGACGGGATCGACCTCGACATCCCGCCGGGCGTCACCGGCCTGGTCGGCGCCAACGGTGCCGGAAAGACGACGCTGATCCGGCTGATCCTGGGCCTGATCCATCCCACCGCCGGGTCGGTGTCGGTGTTCGGCTCGGACGTTGCCGACGATCCGGCCTCCCTGCGAGCCCGTATCGGCTACATGCCCGAGGGGCGATGCCTGCCGGCTGATCAGACCGCCGCCGACTTCGTCGGCTTCGCCGCCGAGCTGGCCGGCATACCGTCATCGGAGGCACGGCGGCGCGCCTCGGAGACCTTGTTCCTCGTGGGATTGCACGAGGAACGCTTCCGGTTCATCGGCGACTTCTCGACGGGCATGCAGCAGCGGGTCAAGCTGGCGCAGAGCATCGTCCACGACCCCGACCTGGTCCTCCTCGACGAGCCCGCCTCGGGGCTCGATCCACAGGGCCGCGACCAGATGCTGGAGCTGATCTCCCGACTGGACGCCTACGACATCAACGTCCTCTTCTCCTCCCACATCCTCGACGACATCGAGCAGACGTGTGAGTGGGTCGTCATGCTCGATCGCGGCCGCCTCATCCGATCATCCCCACTCGATCCCCCGTCCACGAGTGACGAGGTGACCCTGGAGGTGTTCGGCGATCCCGCGCCTCTCGTGCAGCACCTGGCCGCGGCGGGCGCCATCGTGAGCGCCGACGGCACCAGGGTGTCGGTGCAGCTCGCAGAAGGCGACGTCCTGCTGGCGGTGCGGGACGCGTTGGCTGCATCGGGTAGCGCCATCAGGAGAATGGGTCGCTCGCTCTCCTCGCTCGAGGACCAGTTCGTGGCGGCCACGGAGATCGACGAATGACGGACGGCGACCCGGCCGTCATCGTCGACCGGGGCTACCGCCACTACGAGGGCCTTCGCACCGGCCGGCGAGGGGCCATGCTGGCCATCGTCCGCGAGGGCTACCGGCGGGTGTTGGGTCTGCGCCGGAAGGCCAGACGCAAGATCCTCCCCTGGTTCCTGATCGTCCTGGCGCTGGCGTCGGTGCTCATCCTCGTCGCCATCGCCTGGGCCAGCTCCAACATCCCCACCCCCGGCGAAGCCGACGACCTCCTCCCCCGGTACGGCGGCTACTTCGACTTCATCTCGGTCGTGGCGCTGCTCTTCGCCGCCTATGTGGGTCCCGAACTGCTGATCCCCGATCGCTCGCAAGGCGTGCTGAACGTCTACTTCTCCCGCCCGCTGTCGGTGACCGACTACCTCGTCGCCAAGCTGGCCGCCTACGCAGCGATCATTCTGAGCTTCTACCTCGTGCCACAGCTGATCTTCCACCTGTCGTTGGCCGGCCTGTCGCCCGAGGGATTCCTCGGCTATCTCACCTCCACCGGCGACATCCTCTGGAAGGTGCCGGCGGCCGCCCTCGTGTACTTCGTGACCCATGCGTCGCTGGCTGCGCTGATCGCCTCGTTCCTCAACCGGGTCGGGGCCGCCGCCGGCGTGTTCCTGGCCGGCCTGCTGGGCCTCAACATCGTCGCCATCTTCTTCCTCGAGGCGACTCAAGCTCCTGGCACCCGCTGGGCGACGCTGCTGGCGATCGAGCAACACCCCCGGTACGTGCGCGACTGGATCTTCGGCATCGACTCACTCGACCACATCCCGGAGCAGGCCGGCTTCGGGCCGGGCGTCTCGCTGGCCGTCGTCGCCGTGCTGGCGGCCGTCGCCGTGGCCACCCTCGTCTGGCGCTACCGGCGGCTCACATGACCACTGCCCCGGTCGGCGCTCCCGATGCGCTCCAGGTGGCCGAGCCCACGATCGTCATCGACAACCTGTCGAAGTGGTTCGGCCAGAAGGTCGCCGTGTCGGAGGTGACCTGCTCGTTCGGACCAGGCGTCACCGGACTGCTCGGACCCAACGGCGCCGGCAAGACGACGATGATGCGCGTGGTGGTGGGGCTGATGTCACCGTCGACTGGGGCGGTGACCGTGCTCGGGCGGAGCCCGCGCCGGGACCCTCGCGTCTATCGAGACATCGGGTTCGTGCCGGAGGACGAGGCGGTCTACCAGCACATGTCCGCCACCGAGTTCGTGCGCTGGAGCGCGTCGCTGTCCGGCGTGAGCGATCCCTCGGCGGCCGCCCGGGCCACGCTCGCCACGGTCGAGCTGACCGGCGACGCCCACCGACCGCTCGGCACGTTCTCCAAGGGCATGCGCCAGCGCGCCAAGGTGGCGGCCGCCCTCACCCATGACCCGGACGTCCTGCTGCTCGACGAGCCTCTCAACGGCGCCGACCCGGTCCAGCGCGCCAAGTTGATCGCACTCTTCCGCACGCTCGCCGAGCAAGGCCGAACGATCATCGTGTCGTCCCACGTTCTCGGAGAGGTCGAGCGAATGGCCGATCGGGTCGTCGCCATGGTCGACGGCCGGCTCGCCGCCGCCGGCACGGTGGCAGCCTTACGGAACGCGATGTCGGACACCCCTCGCCGGGTGAAGATCGAGACGGATCGGCCGCGGGCCCTGGCCGCCCGGCTCATCCAGGGAGCCTGGATCGAGCGGGCCGAGGTGACCGGTGACGCGGTGGTGGTGGGCACCGTCGATGCGCTCGCCCTCGGCCGCGACATCCCCACCGCCGCCACCGAGGTCGATGCTCGCATCGTGGCCGTCGTGCCAGAGGACGACTCCCTCGAGAGTGTCTTCCGCTACCTCGTGGGCGAGACGTGAGCGCCTTCGCCCTCATCGTTCGGTCGACCCTGAGTCGCCTGTTGCGACGCAAGCGCGTGCTCGGCCTGTCGATCCTCACGGTGGCGCCGGCCCCGATCCTGCTGCTGGTCTCCTGGGGCCAATCGGATCTGGACATCCTGAGCATCTACCAGGGACTGACGGTGACGCTGGCCATGGTCCTCGCCTTCCCCATCGCCTCGATCGTGATCAGCACGGCCGCCCTCGGCGAGGAGCGCAAGGGTCACACCATGCCGTTCCTGGTCCTGAAGCCGGTCTCTCGCTGGGTGATCGCGGCCGCGGTCGAAGTGGCCGCCATCCTGGCCTGCTTCGTCGTGATGGCGATCGGCGTGATCGCCACGTGGATCGTCGCGGCCGGCTACCTCGGCGACTGGGACATCGGCTGGCCGGCGCTCGTCGCCATCGCCCTGCAGGCGATCTCGACCGCGGCCCTGTTCGTGCCGGTGGGCCTGCTCGTCAGTCGCGCCACTCTCGTCGGCCTCGCCTACCTGTTCATCTGGGAGACGATCATCGCCTCGGTCGTGGCGGGATTCAGTGCCTCGTCGACATTCCGCATCACCATCTCCGGCTACGCGGACATCGCCCAGCTGACCCCCGACATCTTCTCCACCGTCGACGAGCTCCTCGGCAACGTCCTCCCCGGCCTCGGCGGCGCCACCGCCAAGGTCATGGTCCTCGCCACCGTCTCGATCCTCCTCACCGGTCTCCTGCTCAAACGAAGAGACCTCGCAGAAGAATGAGGCTCAGTCGCTGCTGGGTGAGTCTCCAGTCTCCAGTCGCCCGGGGCGTCGT
>JBPEXB010000358.1:0-6412 GCA_052032125.1 Acidimicrobiia bacterium | reverse complement strand
TGCGTCAGCAGCAGCCACCGGCGTCGGTGTCGCAGGCGGCGAGCGGCAGGCCGCCCGGCAGCTGCGGGAGCGCTGACGCCACGGCGCCCTCGTCGATGCCGGTGCCGCCGCACACGCCGGTCTCGGGCAGCACCAGCTCCACCTGGCGAGCCGACGCCCAGTCGCCGGCGACGGCGGCGGCGATGGAGCGCACCTGCTCGTAGCCGGTGGCCATGAGGAAGGTGGGTGCCCGCCCGTAGCTCTTGATGCCGACCGTGTAGAAGCCCGGCTCTGGGTGGGACAACTCGTCGACGCCGTGAGGCGGCACGGTCCCGCACGAGTGCTCGTTCGGGTCGATCAGAGGAGCCAGGTCGCGCGGCGCCTCCAGCCACGGATCGAGGTCCAGGCGCAGCTCGCGGGTGATCGCCGGGTCGGGCCGCTGGCCGGTCGAGGCGATGATCTCGTCGACCACCACCGTGCGGGTCGTCTCGCCGTCAGGGCTGACACCCGTCACCTCCACGCCCTCGGCGGTCTCCTTCAGATCCGCGGTTCGGAAGCCGCTGACCAGCTCGACCTGGCCGGAGTCGACCCGCTGCTGGAGCTCGATCCCGATCTTGCCGCGCTCCTCGAGCTCATCGTCGGAGAGCCCGCCGTAGACCTTGGTGGCGTCCTGGCGGCGGATCGCCCAGATCGGGCGGGTGTCCGGTTCTTCACTGCGCAGCTGGGCGAGGTCGAGGAGGACGCCGGACGCCGAGTGGCCGGCCCCGATCACCAGCACCCGCTTGCCCGCATAACGATCCCGCAGCGAGCCGAGCACGTCGGGCATGCCGTACTGGATCCGGTGGGCGAGCTCCGGCTCGCCACGGGCAGGGAGGCCCGAGCTGCCGATCGGGTTGGGCGTGTGCCAGGTTCCGGAGGCGTCGAGGACGTGGGAGGCGAGCAGCTCGCGGGTCCCGGTCGGGGTGTCCACCCGAATGAGGAACGGAGCGGTCTCGCGGCCCCGCGTCACGACCTTGTCCAGCGCCTCGCGCGACAACGCCGTCACCCGGTGCCGGTACCAGACCTGCTCCGGCATCGTGGCCGCCAGTGGCTCGAGGTAGTCGGACACCACATCGCCGCCGGTCGGGTAGCCGGCCCAGTTCGGGGCCTCCCAGCCGGCAGCCTCGAGGCGCCGGACCGAGGCGCCGTCGACGACGGAGCGCCAATTGGAGAACAGCCGCACGTGCGACCACTCACGGATGGTGGTGCCAGGCGAGTCGCCGGCCTCCAGCACGATCGTGTCGATGCCCCGCTCGAGCAGGTGGGCGGCAGCGGCGAGACCGGTGGGGCCTGCTCCGATCACGACCGTGGGATGCTGCATGCCGAACTCCTCCATCCACATCGAGATGTCATATCGAAATATCTCGATATGACACCACAGCGAGCCGGACCTGTCAAGACTCCCGATGCCCAGGATGGACGGAGCGGCGCTGTCCCGCCACTATCCTGCGCGTCGTCATGACGACCGAGGACCCCCGAGCGCTCATCAAAGACCTGCGCGCCCGCCTGGCCGACGCCAGGAGGTTCCTTTGACGTCGACGCCAAGGCCGCCGAGCTCGAAGAACTGAGCGCTCAGGCCGCCGCCCCCGACCTGTGGGACGACCCCGATCGGGCCACCAAGGTCACGCGCCAGCTGGCCCGCTATCAGCGCATCATCGACAAGGTCGACGGCCTCGCCTCCACCCTCGACGACGCCGAGGTCCTGTTGGATCTGGCCGAGGAGGAGGGTGACGCCTCCGCTGCCTCGGAGGTGGCCGCCGAGCTGGCCGAGACCGACGAGGAGCTGGCGGCCCTGGAGGTCGAGTCGCTCTATTTCGGGGAGTACGACGACCACACCGCCATCGTCAGCGTCAACGCCGGTGCCGGCGGCGTCGACGCCCAGGACTGGACCGAGATCATGCTGCGGATGTACACCCGGTACCTGGCCGACATCGGGCTCAGCTTCGAGATCGACGAGATCCAGCCAGGAGACGAGGCGGGGATCAAATCGGCCACGCTGACGGTCGAGGGTGAGTACGCCTACGGCATCCTCGAGGGCGAGCGAGGGGTTCATCGGCTGGTCCGCATCTCGCCGTTCGACGCCAACGCCCGCCGGCACACCTCCTTCGCCGGCGTCGACGTCATCCCGCTGGTGGAGGACGCCGAGATCGAGATCGACATGGACGAGGTGCGGGTCGACACCTTCCGCTCCCAGGGGGCCGGCGGCCAGCACGTCAACACCACCGACTCGGCGGTTCGCCTCACCCATCTCCCCACCGGTGTGGTCGTGGCCTGCCAGGCCGAGCGGAGCCAGATGCAGAACCGGGCGAGGGCGATGACGCTGCTCAAGGCCAAGCTCGCCGAGCTGGCCCGCCAGGAGCGCCAGAAGCAGCTCGACGAGATCCGCGGCGAGCAGAACGAGGCGGCCTGGGGACGTCAGATCCGCTCCTACGTGATGCAGCCGTATCAGATGATCAAGGACCTCCGCACCGGCGCCGAGGTCGGCAACGTCCAGGGGGTCCTCGACGGCGGCCTCGGACCGTTCACCGAGTCGTATCTCCAGTGGCGGCGGGCCAATCAGGAGAAGCAGGCGTCGTGATCGAAACGCCTGTGAAAGCTTGGGGTACCTGGGGGCCGGAAGTAATCTCGCCCCTCGGCGAGCCGCATGCTGCGCGGCTGCGGCCCGTGACCCCCCTGGAAAGCTCATGATCCGCCTCCAAGACGTGACCAAGGTGTACGGCGGTGGCATCGTCGCCGCCCGCGACATCAACCTCGACATCCGCAAGGGGGAGTTCGTCTTCCTCGTCGGCCCATCGGGCTCGGGGAAGTCGACATTGATCCGCATGACACTGCGAGAGGAGCGCGTCACCAAGGGCATCATCTGGGTGGCCGGCAAGGACATCACCAAGATGCCGTCGTGGAAGGTGCCGTACCTCCGCCGCACCGTCGGCACCGTGTTCCAGGACTTCAAGCTGCTGCCCAACAAGACGGTGGGTGAGAACGTCGCCTTCGCCCTCGAGGTGATCGGGCGTCCGCGGTCGGTGGTCCGCCGCCAGGTCCAGCAGGTGCTGGAGCTGGTCGGCCTCTCGACCAAGGCCGATCGCTACCCGCGTCAGCTCTCCGGCGGTGAGCAGCAGCGGGTGTCGGTGGCGAGAGCGTTCGTCAACCGGCCCCCGATCCTGCTCGCCGACGAGCCGACCGGAAACCTCGACCCGGCCACGTCGGTGGGCATCATGCGGCTCCTCGACCGCATCAATCGCACCGGCACCACCGTCATGATGGCGACGCACGACCATGCGATCGTCGACGCCATGAAACGGCGGGTCGTGCAGCTCGACCGGGGCCGCATCGTGCGCGACCAGGCCGGATCCGGCTACGAGTCCGTCCCGGACCCCACCGAGATCGCATGAACCGCGTCTGGTACCTGATCGGCGAGGCGTTCACCAACCTGCGCCGCAACATCCTGGTGGTCTCGGCCGCCATCCTCGCCGTGTTCGTCTCGCTGGCGCTGGCGTTCGGCGCTCTCGTCTTCAACGAGTTGGTGCGCCTCAACACGCTCCAGTGGCAGGAGGGCAATCACCTCATCATCTGGCTCAAGGACGACGGCGGCCAGAGCGCCCACTTCGACCTGTTGGGACAGGTGCAGGCGTACGACGAGGTGCTCGAGGCGACCTACTTCGACAAGAGCAAGGCCTTCCAGGAGTTCCAGGAGCTGTTCGCCGACCAGCCGGCACTGCTCGACGAGGTCGATCCCTCGGTGCTGCCGGCCTCGATCCGGGTCGAGCTGACCGACATCGCCTTCTACCAGGCCGTCCAGTTCCGGCTCGTGGGGGAACCAGCGGTCCGACAGATCACCGCCCAGGCCGACGCGATCGAGAACCTCTTGAACGTGACCAGGGTGTTGAGTGCCATCGGGATCGGACTGGTGGTGCTGCTGGGTGCTGCCGCCGTGGTGTTGATCGCGAATACAATCCGCATGGCGATCTACGCACGGAGGGAAGAGGTCGAGATCATGAAGCTGGTGGGGGCCGGCAACTGGTTCGTGCGTGTGCCGTTCCTGTTGGAGGGCGTGATCGAAGGCCTGGTCGGCGGGGCGCTGGCCGTGGCCGCCGGCGTGCTCGGACATCAGTTCCTCGCCCGCGCCCCGAGTGATTTCATCGTCCGTTTCCAGGTATCGGGAGACTTCCTCCTGCGCTGGGGGGTCCTGATCCTGCTCTTCGGGGGTCTGGCCGGCTTCATCGGGAGCACGCTGGGTCTGCGGCGCTTCCTGCGGATCTGACGTGGTCCGGCGTCTCACCGTCGGCCTCGTCGTCTGGGCGGTCCTCGCAGCCCTCTTCGTCGCCATCCCCGACGCGGCTGGTGCGCACCAGGAGGAGGAACGCCTCGAGCAGGTCGAGGGGCAGATCCGGGATCTCGAGCGTCAGCTGGCGGCGGCCCGCAACAACCGCTCTGAGTTCGCCGCCCAGCTCGTCGCCACGCAGAAGCGCATCGATGAGGTCCATGAGGTGCTCCACGCAGCGGAGGCGGCGCTCGCAGAGATCGCCGGCGCCATCGCCACCCAGGAGCGCCAGATCGCCGAGCTGCAGCGGAAGGTGCAGATCCTCCAGGCGCAGATCGCCGAGACCCAGCTCGAACAGCGCTCCACCCGAGGACTGATCCGGAGCCGGGCCGTCGAGCTGTACATGAACGGGTCGAACACCCTGGGGGGCATCGGCTTCGGTGTGGACGACGTGGAGAGCGCCTCGGTCGGCCTCGAGTACGCCGGCAACGTGCTGCTCGACACCCGGGTCCTGCTGCGCTCGCTCGAGGTGCTCGAGCAGCAGGAAGCGACCCAGCAGGGTCTGTTGGAGTCGGAGAAGGCCCGTGAGGAGGCGATCCTGGTCGAGCTGGAAGCGGATCGGGTCACGGCAGAGGCCCATCGAGCCACGGTCGAGGAGAGCCGGGCTGAGATCCAGGCCGAGCTCGACGCCCAGCAGGCCCTGCTCGACAAGGTCAACGCCGAGATCTCCCAGTACGAGTCCCACGTGGGCCGGCTCGAAGCCGAATCCCGGGAGCTCGAGCGGGAGATCGCCCGTCGGCAGGTTCGCGAAGGCGCAGCCCCGGGTCGCCTGTCGTGGCCGGTCCCCGGCCCGGTGACGTCGGCGTACGGGTGGCGGGTGCATCCCATCTTCGGGACCCGCAAGCTCCACACGGGGATCGACCTCGCCGGCTCGACCGGGCAGTCCATCAGGGCGGCCGGCAACGGCACCGTGATCCTCGCCTCCACCTGGGGTGGGTACGGCCGCACCGTCATCATCGACCACGGCGGCGGGTTGTCGACGCTCTATGCCCACCAGTCGTCGATCAAGGTCTCGCTCGGCCAGACCGTCTCGGCAGGCGATGTGATCGGCAGCGTCGGCTGCAGTGGATATTGCACGGGTGCCCACCTGCACTTCGAGACGCGGGTGGGCGGTTCGCCGGTCAACCCCATGCAGTACCTGGGGGGCTGATGGCCGAGAGCTCCACGATCACCACCAACCGGCGCGCTCGCTTCGACTACACCTTCGAGGACGAGTTCGAGGCCGGCCTGGTGCTGACCGGCTCCGAGGTCAAGAGCCTGCGGGCGGGCAACGCCCAGTTCAAGGACGCCTATGGGTTGGTGCGGGGCGGCGAGGCGTGGCTGGTCGGCATGCACATCGCCCCCTACGACATGGCCCGACACGGCGGCCACGAGCCGGAGCGTGAGCGCAAGTTGCTCCTGCACGCCTACGAGATCGATCGCATCGCCGGGCGCATCCGCGAGAAGGGCCTGACGCTCATCCCGATCAAGATGTATTGGAAGAACGGACGCGCCAAGGTGCTCCTCGGGCTGGGCAAGGGCTCCCGCCAGTACGACAAGCGTCAGAAGATCCGGGCCCGGGAGACCAAGCGCGAGACCGACCGCGCCATGGCGCACAAAGGGCGTCGCTGATCAGGGCTTGATGACCCGGTGGGTCGGCCGGCGAACCTTAGGCTCGGCTCCACCTAGAGGTACACGAGCGCCGAATGTTCGTACCGGATGAACTTTCGGCTGCGCTGTACCTGGGGGTACAGCGGAGCCTAAGGATCGCCCTTCCGTCGGCCCGGGGAAGGGTTCAGCGCCGCCAACCGTTGTACAATGGGGGTCACCCATGGGGGTGAACTGGCTTCGACGTCGATGTTGAACCGCCGGAAGCGAGCCGAGGTCACCGGAGTCCTCGTTAAAGAGCCGGTACAACCAACAAGTGCCGAAGACAACTTCGCACTGGCTGCTTAAGAACTAAGTAGCTCGTCCGCCCGGCAGGTTCCTGCACTGCCGGATGCGGGCGTCGCTTCGCAGGATGCTGCCTCCGGGATTCCCGGACCGGGGGCTCAAGCCAACTCGGGATAGGGCGACTGGTCGCTTGCTGACAGAGTC
>JBPEXB010000357.1:0-3987 GCA_052032125.1 Acidimicrobiia bacterium | reverse complement strand
CTCGCCACGGGACCGGCCCGTCTCATGGTCATCGAGGATCTCCACTGGGCGGACGACGCCACGATCGACGCGGTGAAGTTCCTCGCCCGGCGCATCGACCAACTGCCGGTGCTGCTGTTGCTGACGGTCCGAGACGCTGGCGCCGCCCGGGTGCGATCGGCGCTCGTCACTGCCCCACCCGGTGCGGTGACCAGGCTCCAGCTGGCGCCGCTCTCGGCCTCGGCGGTCGCCACGCTGGCCGGAGACGCCACATCGGCCGAGCGACTCCGCCGCCTCACAGCAGGCAACCCGTTCTTCCTCAGCGAGGTCCTGGCGTCGAAGACCGACGACGTGCCCGACTCGGTCCAGGATGCAGTGTTGGCCAGGGTCGAGGAGCTCTCGGAGCCCGGTCGACGAGCGGTCGAGCTGGTCTCAGTGGCGCCGACCCGCCTCGAGGCGGACATCATCGTCGAGGTGCTCGGATCGGTGGATGGCATCGCCGAGGCCGAGGAGGCTCGCCTGCTCCTCACGCTTCCGGATGGCGTCGGCTATCGCCACGAACTGGCCCGTCGCGCCGTTGAGGCGAGCCTGGCCGGCGCCGTGCGGCAGCGATTGAACGAGGTGGTGTTCGAGGCGCTGGAGGATCGCAATGCGGACCCGGCGCGTCTGGTCCATCATGCATCCGAGGCGGAGCTGCCCGCCGAGATGGTCCGCCACGGCATCGCGGCCGCCGAGGCCGCCTTCACCGCCCATGCGTTCGGTCAGGCGTTCACCCACTGGGATCGAGTCCTGTCCCACGACGAGCACCTCGATCGACCGGAGCTGGAGGCAGCACTCGACGGTCACTCGATCGCCGCGTTCTACACGAACTATTTCGAGGAGGCCCTGTCTTCCCGCCAGCGTCTCCTCCGTCTGCATGCTTCCGCGGACCCGAGAACGCGGTCGCAGGATCATCGGTGGATCTCGCGGTTCCACTGGCTGCTGGGACATCCGACCGAAGCCGCCGAAGCGGCCGCCGAGGCGGTGGCGGCGGTGGAGCATCTCGCCCCGACGCCCGAGCTCGCCTTCGGGTACAGCAACCGCTCCCAGCTGGCGATGCTCTCCCACCGCAACGAGGAGGCCATCACGTGGGGGAAGCGGGCCATCGAGCTGGCCGAGTCGATCGGCGACGAGGAGACCCGTATCCACGCGATGATCAACGTGGGGACGGCGTTCGACCGTAGCGACCCGGCGAGCGGGCAAGAGATGCTGGAGGAGGCGAGGACCGCGGCGATTGCGGGCGAGTTCTTCGAGCACGCCTGCCGGGCCTACGCCAACCTCAACTGGGAGCGGGTCCTGCAACGCCGTTACGACCTGGCCGAGCAGAGCTTGCGGGAAGCCATCGCTTATGCAGCCGAGCACGAAATCGAAGCGTTCGTCATGTACCTGTCGGGAACCCTGGCGTGGCTGCTCATGGAGGTGGGTCGGTGGGACGAGGCCGTCGACCTGGCAAAGCGGTCGATGGAGGGCCCGGCCGTCGCCAGCCCGGCCCGCATCCCGGCGATCGAGACCCTGGGACGGATCGCCGCTCGCCGGGGTCTGCTGGACCAGGCAGCCGAGCATGCGGAGCGTGCCTGGACGCTGGCCGAGCCATCCGGTGAGATCCAGCGCATCGGACCCGCCGCCGGCCTCCGAGCCGAGCTCGCCTGGCTGACCGATGCGCCTGACCCGGTGGTGGCCGAGCGGGCCCTTCCGGGCTACGAGCTGGCCAGGGAGCGAGGCGAGGGTCGCTACGGCGGCGAGCTGGCCCGCTGGCTCCACCTGGCCGGCCAGGAGGTGGATTCAACTGGCATCGAGGAGCAATACCGCCTCGAGATCGAGGGCCGCTTCGCCGAGGCGGCGGCGATGTGGGATGAGCTTGGTGTCCCCTTCGAGGCGGCCCTCGCCACCGCGTGGTCGGGTGACGTCGACGGGGCGATCGAGCGGCTCGAGCAGCTGGGTGCCACCGGGGCTGTCGAGCGGGTGCGGTCGCTGCGCTAGGCCCTCCACCATCTGAGTACGCGTGACAGAATATCGACCCCGAGCGAGGTGGGATGTGGAGCCGCAGCCCGATCGAACCGTCGTCTCGCGAGATGGCACGAACCTCGCTGTGTGGGTGGCCGGCTCCGGGCCGCCGATGGTGCTCGTGCACGGGTCGTTCGGTGATCACACCGGGTGGAGCGTCCCGCTCGAGGTCCTGACCCGCCGGTACACGACCTACGCCATGGATCGACGCGGGTTCGGGGCGAGCAGCGACATGGAGCCGTACACGATCGAGCTCGAGTTCGACGACGTGGCAGCGGTCGTCGAAGCCGCCGCCGAGGAACACGGAGGGCCGGTGATCCTGTGGGGCCATTCCTACGGCGCCAACTGCGCGATGGGCGGCGCCGCTCGCACGCAGGCGCTCAGCCACCTGGTGCTGTACGAACCGAGCTTCGGCCTGTCCTATCCGCCCGGCTCGATCGAGGCTGCCGAGGCCAAGTTGGCGGAGGGTGACCGGTCGGGCGCCGTGGAGTCCATGCTTCGCGACGCGCTCGACCTGTCACAGGAGGACATCGAGGCGCTCAAGGCGAGCCCTCGCTGGCCGAACCTGCTGGCGGGCGCCCACACCGCACCTCGGGAGTGTCGGGTCGAGGAGGAATGGGTCTACCGGCCGGGTCAGTTCGACGGCATCACTGCCCCGACGCTGATGCTGGCGGGCACCGAGAGCCCCGGGCCGCTGCGCGAGGCCACGAACGCCGCCGCCCGGTCGATTGGCGGAGTGGTGATCGAGGAGCTGGAGGGCCACGGCCACTTCGCGCATCGCTCAGATCCCGAGATGGTCGTCGAGATCATCGACCGCTTCGTCGCCGCCCACTGACGATTCCGACGCGACGGAGCCCGAGGTCGAAATCCCCGGGCTCCAAGGCGCCTACTTGTGGTGGGCGAAGTAGATGTCGCGGCTGACCTTGCCTGCCTGCTTGACGGCTTCCCGGAAGCGGGTGTCCTGGAACCATCCTCTGGCACGGTCGAAGTCCTCGACGTCGAGATGCAGCAGGACAGTGTTGGGGTCGGCGTCGTCCCGGTAGACGGGACCATCGGTGATCCCGTACTCGAGCCGCGCTTCCTTCTGACCGTCGTGCATGGCGAACCAGAGGTCGTAGTCCTCCGGGGTGACACGGATCATGATGGCGGTCCCGTTGTCGGTGGCCATGGCTCCTCCTCCCTTGCGAGCCTGGACGGAATTTACCCTACCGAACATTTACTGCTATGTCAATCACTGTTATATCATTTATCGATGAATCACCGATCTACTACGCTGCTCCGACATGAGTGACCGAGAAGCGTCGCGGTTGGCGTGGGGTTGGCTGCTCTTCGCGCACTCCAAGGTGCTGCGAGCCCTCGAAGCGGACATGACGGACCAGCACGATCTCTCGCTGCTGTGGTTCGACCTCCTCAACCGCCTGCGAGAGGCCCCCGAGGGTCGGCTCCGCATGAACGAGTTCCAGGAGGCATCGGTGTTCACGACCAGCGGGCTGACCCGGCTGGTTGACCGGATGGAGCGCGCAGGCTTCGTCCGCCGCGAGCGGCTGGCCGAGGACCGGCGGGGCGTCTATGTCGTGATCACCCAGGAGGGACAGGAGAAACTGAACGCGGTGTTCCCCGACCATTTCGCCAGCATCGAGCATCACTTCAGCCGGCACCTCACCGACGACGAGATCGAGGCGATCACCTCCGCCGCCAAGAAGATCCTGGCGGGCGACGACGTCCCCGACGCGATTCCGTACGCAGAGTCGCCGGAGGACGAGTAGGAGGGTCCGGACCCCCGGCGTCGGCCGGGTGCCCGGCGTGCGATGATTCCGGTGACATGGCAACGGCCGGGTCGGTGTGGGCATCTGCCCTGCGCAGGCTCCGAGGAGCAGCGCTGCTGGCCGTCCTGGCCTGCTCTTCAGAGGCGCTCCCGGCCGACCTCGGCTGCGAGCCGATGGCGATGCAACTCGAGAACCAGGT
>JBPEXB010000356.1:0-5255 GCA_052032125.1 Acidimicrobiia bacterium | reverse complement strand
ATGTCCTGAGGAGCCGGGCCGATCAGCGTGTCGATGTCGCCGTTCTCGAGCTGCGTCGCCCGCTGCCCGGCCTCGGTGATCACCGTCCAGCGGATGGCGTCGAGATAGGCGGTGCCCTGGTTCTCGAAGAACGGGGTCTGCGAGCCGGGGTAGTCGTCCCAGCGGTTCACGAGCACGTGACTCCCTGGCACCCACTCCTCGTGGGTGAAGGGACCGGTGCCATCGGCCGATTCGGTCCCGTAGGTGGAGCCGGCATCGAGCTCCCCATCCGCCGTCAGCGACTGCTCCTTCCAGGTGTTGATGTTGATGATCCGCCAGTACCCGGTCTTGTGCGGGCCGAGCGCCCCGATCCAGGGATTCTTCATCGACATCACGACCTCGTTGCCCTCGGCCGTGTAGGTGTCGACCGGGGCCGCCAGGCCGGCGATGAAGCTGAACGCCTGCACCGAGCGATAGAACTCGGCGACCATCTCGGCGTCGATCGTGCCGCCGGAGTGCGAGAGCTTGCCCTCCGGGATCGTGAAGCGGTACTCGAGGCCATCGTCGGAGACCGACCAGTCCGAGGCGAACTGCGGCACGGTGGCGCCGCTCGGGTCGTTGGACAGGATCGCCTCGTAGATGGCGAAGAAGGCCGGGTCGTACCAGTTGGTGGTCAGCGGGTCGTGCTTCGAGACGTCACGGTTGTAGCCCTCCCGCAAGGTGCCCCCGACCACCGGCGCCATGGGATCCATCGTGGTCTCGGTCGTCGCCGCCGTGGTGCCGTCGCCCTGGGTGGCGGCCGTCGTGCCGTCGCCCTGCGTGGCGGCTGTGGTGCCGTCGTCGCCGCCGTCGTCGCTCCCGCACGCCGCCAGGATGCTGGCAGCCGCAGCAACGCCGAAGCCTGCGGCCCCCATCCGCTTCATGAAATCGCGCCGGCTGAGCTGCTTGGCCTGGTACTGCTCTGTGAGTTCGGCAACCTCGTCGCCGTACTCGGAATTGATCCACGAGCTACCCATCTCATCCTCCTCGAGTGCCGCGCCCTCTGGGGACCGTGCGGCGGATATTATACGATTTGGCCCTCGGAGGACGGGCAGCCAACAGGAAAGGTACGGATGGCGGGCGACGATCGAGTCCTCGTGACGGGTGCGGGCGGCTGCCTCGGGGCATGGGCCGTCCACCAGCTGGTCACCGAGAATGCCCAGGTCGTGGCCTTCGACGTGTCGGAGGACCGGCACCGGCTGCGACTCCTCCTGGACGACGACCAGCTCGACCAGGTCGAGTTCGCGCAGGGCGACCTCCGCGATCAGGACACGATCGAGTCGCTCGTCGTCGACGAACGAATCACCCACATCGTCCACCTGGCGGCCCTGCAAGTGCCCTTCTGCATCGCCGACCCGGTGCTCGGCGCCCAGGTCAACGTGACCGGCACCGTCAACGTCCTGGAGGCGGCGCGGCGCTCGGACGGCGTGGTGCGCGGGATCTCCTACGCCAGTTCGGTGGCCGTGTTCGGTCCGGGCGAGATGTATGAGGGAGGTGTCGCTCACGACGACTCCCCACTGGCACCAGCCACCCTCTACGGCGCCTACAAGCAGGCCAACGAGTGGACGGCCGCCGTGTACGCAGCCGATTGGGGTGTCGGATCCGTGGGTCTGCGCCCTTGCATCGTCTACGGGCCGGGCCGGGACCAGGGCCTCACGTCCGACCCCACCAAGGCCATGGTGGCGGCGGCAACCGGCGGCAGCGGGCACATCGCCTTCGGCGGATCGTCGACCTTCCACCACGCCGAGGACGCGGCCGCCTGCTTCCTGGCCGCCGCCCGCCTCGAGGCCCATGGAGCCGACGTCTACAACGTCGGCGGGCCCACCGCTTCGATCGCCGAAGTGGCTGCCGCCATCGATGCGGTGGCCGGCTCCACGACGACCTATGGAGAGGCACCGCTGGCGCTGCCGTCCCGGATCGACGGATCGCGGCTCGACCGGTTGATCGACGTGAAGCACCGGGCGCTCGAGGATGGCGTGGCCGGGTCCATCGCCGCCTTCCGGGACTTGGTGGAGCGAGGCCTGGTCGATGCGCAGCCGTAGACTCGCCACCGACGACGACGGGAGAACCTGATGTGCACCACCGGCGTCCTGCGCCTCGGTCCCGAGGAATACGTCCTGTTCAAGAACAAGGATTTCGGTCGCGAGCACTTCGACGACCGGATCGTGGTCGAGCGTGACGTCTTCGGCGTCGAGGGCATCACCACCTGGGCCGGCACCGACCCCGACCTCGATCGATTCTCGGGTTTCTCCATCGGGGCCAACGCCGACGGGCTCCTCGCCTGCGACTCGAACGTTCGCACCCTTCCCGACCACGAGAACTACGACGACCTGGTCGAGATCGCCTTGCGGCAGGGCACCGATGTGCGATCGGGCGTGGCGGCGGTCGAGGAGGCGGTGGCGGCCCGCCCGTACCTGTGGGGCAACCTCGTCCTCATCGATGCGGACTCGCAAGCGGCGGTCGAGATTCGCAGCCGCGAGGTGCGGGTGCTCCCTCTGGACGGGCCGACCGCCCGCTCCAACCATCACACGGTGTTCGGCCCCCACCCCCAGGACGACGACACGCAGACCAGCGAGAACCGGCGCCGATCGGCCCAGCGAGACGTTGAGCAGGCCCAGAGCCTCGACGATGTGTTCGCCCTGCTCACCACCCACGACCAGGGCGACACCGGCGTGTGCAACCACTCGATCTACCAGACGGTGTACCGCTACGTGCTGCACCGGACTCCCGACGGCGTGACCCTGCACGTGCGGCAAGGCCGCCCGTGTGCCGAGGTGGACGACGTGGTGCTGGCCGTCCCGCTCGGCGACCGATGGTCGCCGGAGAGGGCTGCGGCGTTTCGGTCCGCCTACCCCAGCCAACGAGCGCACGCACCGGCCTGACCGTGCGCGCCACCTCCGAACGGGCCGTGTCCACCGGGACGCGCCCCTCCACGTCAGTCGCGCTCTGACTCGTGCCCGACGTCGCCGTCGCCTCCCTCATGCAGGAGTCCAACACGTTCGCCCCTGGCCTCTCGACTCTCGACGACTTCACGATCCATCGCGGCGAGACGGCGGCGTCCTACACCGAGGGGACCAACTCCGAGCTGGCAGGGGCGATCGAGACGCTGGAGCGGGCAGGCGCTCGGCCACACCCGCTGCTGTTCGCATGGGCGATGCCGGCCGCTCCACTCCGGCACGGTGACTACCTCGACCTGCGCACCGATCTGATCGAGGAGATCCGCCGGCGACCGTGGGACGCGGTCGTGCTGGCACTCCACGGTGCGATGGCCACGACCGAGGAGCCGGACGCCGACGGAGCAACGCTGGCGGCGGTGCGCGCCGCCATCGGTCCTGAGATCCCGCTCATCGCGTGCCTCGACCTTCACGCCAACGTGACCACGCGGATGGTGGAGGCCGCCACTGCCGTGATCGGCTACCACACCGATCCGCACGTGGACCAGGCCGCCACGGGCGCACGGGCTGCACGACTGGCCATGGACGCGCTGTCGGATCGGTCTCGACCCGTCACCGCGATCGCCAAGCGCCCGATGATCGTCCCCGCCGAGAGCATGAACACCACCACCGGTCCGCTCGGCGACGTGCGCCGCCGCCTCGACGGTGACCAGCGGCCGGGCATCCTCGACATCTCGCTCTTCCCCGTGCAGCCGTGGCTGGACGTTCCCGAGCTCGGCTTCGGGGTGCTGGTCACGAGCGACGGCGACCGATCGCGAGCGCAGGCGATGGCCGACACCGTCGCCGACGACGTCTTCGCGGCCCGCCACCACTTCACTGTCGAGCTGGTCACACCGCCCGAAGCCGTGCAGCGGGCGATCGACGCCAAGCACCGACCGCAGATCGTGGCGCATTCCGCCGACGCCCCGACCGCCGGCGCCGCCGGGGACCATCCCGCCATGGTCCAGGCCCTCCTCGACCACGGGCCCGACCTGCGCGCCATCGTGCCGATCGTCGATCAGCCCGCCGTGCATGCGGCCCACCTCGCCGGGGTCGGTGCCTCATTGCACATCGAAGTCGGGGCCACCGTCGACCCGCGATGGGCAGACCCTGTCGCTGTCGAGGCCCAGGTCACCCACCTCGGTGACGGCGCCTATGAGCTCACCGGTGCCTCCTACACCGGGATGCAGGTGTCGATGGGCCGCTTCGCCGTGTTGGCGGTCGGCTCGCTCTCGATCCTCGCCACCGAGTGGCCGGCGTGGTCGGCCGATCCGGCGACGTTCCGCCACGCCGGGCTCGAGCCGCTCGACGCCGACCTGGTCGTGGTCCGCTCGTGCAGCGACTTCCGACCCAACTTCCCGACGAGCGACCTTGCGGTCACCCTCGACATCCCCGGTCCGGCCACCCCGAACCTGGCCTCGTTGGCCTTCGAGCACGCCCCGCGGCCGCTCTGGCCGCTCGACATGCTGTGATGAGTCGGGATCGGCGCCGGGAGTAGCCTCGGTTCATGACGAGGCACATCGTGGCGATGGGTGGGGGCGGGTTCTCCGATGACGATCCGCTGCTCGACCGGTACGTGCTGGACCTGGTCGATGCGCCCCGCCCCGCTGTGTGCTTCATCCCCACCGCCTCGGGCGACGCGCCCGGGTACATCGACAAGTTCCACGCGGCCTTCACCGCCTACGGAGCCCAACCGGCGGTGCTCGGTCTGTTCCAGCGCGAGATCGACGACATCGACGAGTTCCTGGAGGCCCAGGACGTGGTCTACGTCGGCGGAGGCAACACGGTCAACATGCTGGCCATATGGAAGCTCCACGGCGTCGACGCCGCACTCCGCCGCGCATGGGAGCGCGGCGTGGTGTTGGCGGGCTTGAGCGCCGGGGCCAATTGCTGGTTCGAGGCGTTCACCACGGACTCCTTCCGAATTGGCGGTGCCGACCCGGCCGCCGGGCTCGGCCTGGTCTCGGGGAGCTTCTCGCCGCACCACTCGGGCGAACCGGCGCGGCGGCCCGCCTTCGGCCGACTCGTCGCCGACGGCACCTTGCCGGCCGGCTACGCCTGTGACGACTACGCGGCCATCCACGTCGCCGAGAACGATCACCGGGCCATCGCATCGCGGCCCGAGGCGAGTGCCTACCGGGTCACCCGCGTCGACGACGGGTACGAGGAGACGAGGCTCCCGGCCACCGCCCTCGGCTAGTTCTCGGGCACGTCGTAGGTCTGGGCGGTGAGCGCCCCGTCCACGACCAGGTTGATGCCGCTGACGTACTTGGCGGCGTCGGAGGCCAGGTAGAGGAAGGCCTC
>JBPEXB010000355.1:0-6979 GCA_052032125.1 Acidimicrobiia bacterium | reverse complement strand
CGCTGCCGCCGGCGGCAGCGCGGCGGGTGGTCAGAGCGGCGCTCCGCGGGATGCTCGATGGTCACCCCGGGTCGCAGGCCGACGTCGAGGCGGTGATGGCGGTGGCCAACGGTGGACCGCCGTCTGAGATCACCTCGGGACTGCGAGTGGAGCGCGTCGAGGCGCACACCCGTATCGGGTCGACGTCGAGCGACGATGCGCCCCAACCGGCCCGGTGGGCTCCAGGCACCGACCTCCGATGGGGCGACTGGACGGTGTCGGGCCGGCTGATGGAGGGTCGTCCGGCGGCCTTCCCGCTGTCGCAGTGGGCGCAGGTCTTCGACGCCGACCGCCTTGACGGCGTGCCGGCGACGATCCGGGCCAGCCGCGCCGACGACCGGATGGCGCTGCGGACAGGCCACAAGCGGGTCCGGGACGCGCTGGCCGAAGCGGGCGTCCCAGCCGCCGCTCGACCCGCCTGGCCGCTGCTCGACGTCGGCGGCGACGTGCTGTGGGTGCCGGGGGTGCGGCGGGCCGACGCTGGTTGGGTCTCGGCCGACACCGGGCGCTACCTTGTGGTCTCCGCACGACGGGAGGGACGTTGGAGGCCGGACGGGTTCTGATCTCGGAAGACGAGATCGCCGCCAAACTGCAAGAGCTCGGGGCACAGATCACGGCCGACTACCAGGACAAGGACCTCCTGGTGGTCGGGGTGCTCAAGGGTGCGTTCATCGTCATGGCCGACCTCGCCCGTCACATCGACCTGCCGATCGAGTTCGATTTCATGGCCGTCTCCTCCTACGGAGCCGCCACCAAGACCTCCGGTGTCGTGCGGATCCTCAAAGACCTCGATCAGGAGATCGCCGGGCGGCACGTGCTCATCGTCGAAGACATCATCGATTCGGGCCTCACGCTCAACTACCTGCTGAAGAGCCTGAAGGTGCGCAAGCCGGCCTCGATCGAGATCGCCACGCTGCTCCTCAAGGAAGGCATCCAGCGCGTGCCGATCGACGTGCGCTACGTGGCGTTCTCCATCGGCCCCGAGTTCGTGGTCGGCTACGGCCTCGACTACGACCAGAAGTACCGCAACGTCCCCTACATCGGCGTCCTCGAAGAACACGATCTCTGAGCGGTCGCCCTCCGGCGGCCGCCGTACCCAGTACTCAGTACTCGGTACTCAGTACGGCCCCGGCGAAGCCGAGGCCGTTGCGACATATCCTCGCCGACGCCTTAGCATGGTGCCGAGCCGAATGGCGGCGCAGTCTCGCCCGCGGCATTCCCCAAAGGAACGTCTCCCCAAAGGAACTCTGTGAATCGGACCACTCGCACGATCATCGTCTATGGGCTCGTCGTGCTCATCCTCGTGCTCATGGGCCAGCGGTTCCTCGACGAGGCGGCGGCGCCCGAAGAGGCGAACCTGACCGTCTTCGAAGCGGCGGTCCGGGACGGTGCCGTGGATGCGGTGACGATTCGGGAACGCTCGAACGCCGTCGAGGGCACCTTGAAAGAAGGCGTCTCGGCTCCCGAGGGTCTCCCGACCGACTTCCGGGTGCTCTATCCGGCCGAGTACGAAGGCACGCTCACCGAGTTGCTGCTCGCCAACGGGGTCGACATCACCAACGACCCCGAGCCGCCCACCTTCTGGGAGTTCTTCATCGGCTTCCTGCCGTGGCTCTTCCTGATCGGCTTCATGGTCTTCATCGTGATGCAGATGCAGGGCGGTGGCAGCCGGGTGATGCAGTTCGGCAAGGCCAAGGCCAAGCAGGTCACCAAGGACCAGCCCAAGGTCACGTTCTCCGACGTGGCGGGTCTCGAGGAGGCCATCGAGGAGTTGGGCGAGATCAAGGAGTTCCTGCAGTCGCCGCAGAAGTTCCGGGCGATGGGCGCCAAGATCCCCAAGGGCGTGCTCCTGTACGGCCCTCCCGGCACCGGCAAGACGCTGCTCGCCCGGGCCGTGGCCGGTGAAGCCGGTGTGCCGTTCTTCTCGATCTCCGGCTCCGACTTCGTCGAGATGTTCGTCGGCGTCGGCGCCAGCCGCGTCCGTGACCTCTTCGAACAGGCCAAGGCTGCGGCACCCGCCATCATCTTCATCGACGAGATCGACGCCGTGGGCCGGCACCGTGGTGCCGGGCTCGGCGGTGGCCACGACGAGCGTGAGCAGACGCTCAACCAGTTGCTGGTGGAGCTCGACGGCTTCGACGTCGCCTCCGGCGTCATCGTCATTGCCGGAACCAACCGGCCCGACATCCTCGATCCCGCCCTCCTGCGGCCGGGCCGCTTCGACCGTCAGATCGTTGTCGACCGCCCCGACCTCAAGGGCCGGGCGGCGATCCTGGCCGTCCACGCCAAGGGCAAGCCGATCGACGACTCCGTCGACCTCGAGGTCATCGCTCGCCAGACGCCCGGCTTCACGGGCGCCGACCTCGCCAACCTCATCAACGAGGCGGCGCTCCTGGCTGCCCGCCGCGACAAGGCCAAGATCGACTCGTCGGAGCTCGAAGAGGCGATCGACCGGGTCATCGCCGGCCCGGAGCGCAAGTCGCGGGTGATGTCGGAGCACGAGAAGAAGGTGACCGCCTATCACGAGGGCGGCCATGCGCTGGTCGGCTTTGCGCTGCCGGACGCCGACCCCATCCACAAGGTCACGATCATCCCCCGCGGTCGCGCCGGCGGCTACACGATGTCGCTGCCGACCGAGGATCGGAACTACATGGCTCGCTCCGAGCTCACCGATCAGCTGGCGATGCTCATGGGGGGCCGGACCGCCGAGGAGCTGATCTTCGAGGACCCGACCACCGGGGCGTCGAACGACATCGAGAAGGCCACCGAATCGGCTCGCCGCATGGTGATGGAGTACGGCATGAGCGACAAGCTCGGGCCGATGAAGTACGGCAAGAGCCACGGCGAGGTCTTCCTGGGCCGTGACTACTCGAGCCAGCAGGACTACTCCGACGACGTCGCCGCCGCCATCGACGACGAGGTCCGGGCGCTGATCAACCAGGCGCACGAGGAGGCCCGCCGCATCCTCGAGACCCACATCGATGCGCTCCACCGGCTGGCCGACAAGCTCATCGAGGTCGAGACGCTCGACGCCGAGGAGATCAAGGCCATCCTGCACGACGTGCCGAAGTGGGAGGCCGCCGAGGGCGGTGCCCTCCGCATCCAGGCGCCGTCGATGAATGGCTCGGCACCGGGCGAGAGCATCGCCGCCGCCCAGTCGAGCGAGTCCAGCAGCCGCTCCTGATCGTGCGGTCCGCTTCGGCGGAGGGCCCGTGCTGATCCGCCCCACCTGGCAGGTCCGTGGCGCCGCGCTCGATCCCAATATCTCGACGCTGCTCATGGGGATCGTCAACGTCACGCCCGACTCGTTCTCCGACGGGGGCCTGCTGACGTCGGTCGACGCCGCCATCGAGGCCGGCCTCCAGATGGTGCGCGAGGGGGCACACATCGTCGACGTCGGCGGCGAGTCCACCCGCCCGGGCGCCGAGCCGGTGCCCGCCGACGAGGAGCTGCGCAGGGTGATGCCGGTCGTGGAGGGCCTGGTCGGAGAGGGCGTCCTCGTGTCCGTCGACACGTCGAAGCCCGACGTGGCGGCCCGCGCCATCGAAGCAGGAGCGGCCGTCATCAACGACGTCGCCGGGTTCCGAGCGCCAGGGATGGCGGAGGTGTGCGCCGACGGAGGCGTCGGCGTCGTGGTCATGCACATGTTGGGGGAGCCGCGCACGATGCAGGACGATCCGCAATACGACGACGTCGTGAAGGAGATCCTGGACTATCTCGACCGGCAGGCCGACACGCTCGTCGCGGCCGGTGTCGCCCCCGGGGCGATCGCCATCGACCCGGGCATCGGGTTCGGCAAGACGATGGCCCACAACCTCGAGCTGTTGGGCAACATCCGCCAGTTCGCCGAGACCGGCCGACCGGTCCTGGTCGGAACCTCGCGGAAAGGCTTCTTGGGCCGGCTGACGGGCCGCCCGGCCGCCGAGCGAGACGTCGCCACCGCCGCCACCGTGGCGGCCGTGATCCTCCAGGGAGCCTCGATCGTGAGGGTCCACAATGTGGGGTTCGCGGCGGACGCCGCCGCCATCGCCGACGCTATGGTTTCACCAGGAAGCGAGGGCGATGGCAACCGGACTCAAGCCACGTGAATTCACCTGGGTGATCGCCGATTCCCTGGCCACGTCCGAGCGGATCGGGGGCCACGGTTTCCAGCACCGGCGAGTGCGCAGGGAAGAGGAGATCACGTGGCTGAAGGACGCCGGCATCACCGCCGTCGTGTCGCTGCTGCCAGGCAACCAGAACCTCGCCAGCTACGAGAACGCCGGCTTCACCGTGTTCCATCAGCCGCTCGAGGACGAGTACGAGCATCACGAGATCGCCGACGTCTTCACCACGCTGACGGAGGCACTGGCCGGGCCGGGGGCCAGGGTGCTCATCCACCGAGACCACCTCGACGACACCGTCGCCGGGCTGCTGGCCGGCTACTTGGTGTATTCGGGACTGGTCGACAACCAGATCCTGGCGGCGGCCGTGATCCAGGAGATCCTGGGCAGGCCACTCGGACCGGAGGGGCGCTCGCTCATCCCGTCCACCGCGTGAGCCTCGACCGCATCACCCTCACCGGACTGGAGGTCTTCGCCCACCACGGCGTGTTCGAGCACGAACAGGCGTCCGGCCAGGTGTTCCGCATCGACGTGACCGTCGCGCTCGACCTGACCGGCGCCCGGCTGCACGACGACCTGGCCCAGACCCTCCACTACGGCGAACTGGCCACGGCCATCCACGAGCGGGTGGCGGGGGAGCGCTGGGACCTGATCGAGCGCGTCGCCGAGCGTGTGATCGACCTCGTGTTCGAGGACGAGCGGGTGCAGGAGGCCGAGGTCACCGTTCACAAGCCGGATGCCCCGATCGAGGTCGCCTTCGAGGACGTGTCGGTGACCGTCGTCCGCCGGCGGAGCTGAATGGCACGCGCGGCCGTCGCTCTGGGGTCCAATCTCGGCGACCGTCGAGGCATCTTGCGGCAGGCCGTGGCGGCGCTGGCCGGCTACGGGCACGTGCTCGGCGTCTCCAGCCTCTACGAGACCGCGCCGGTGGGCGGTCCCGAGCAAGGCCCCTACCTCAACGCCGTCGCGGTTCTGGAGACCGAGCGGGACGCGTTCGGGCTCATGGAGGCACTGCTCGCCATCGAGCACGATTTCGGCCGGGAACGGATCGAGCGGTGGGGTCCGCGCACCATCGACCTCGACCTCATCCTCTACGACGCCGAGGTGGTGGAGGCAGAGGGCCTGTCCGTGCCCCATCCCCGGTATCGAGAGCGGCGCTTCGTCCTCGAGCCCCTTCTCGAGGTGTGGCCCGATGCCCGGCACCCGGACGGCAGCTCGCTCGACGAGGCGCTGGAGACCGTGCGTCAGCAGGAGCTTCGCCGGGTGGAGGGTCCCGGATGGGACGAGGTGGGCGAGCCCTCCCGCGGGGCGAGTTGGGTGGTCGCGCAGATGGTCGTGCTGCTGGCCGCCTGGACCCCGGCGCTGTTCACCGGAGGGCAGATCGAGTCCCCGGCGCTACGAGTGGTCGGTGGTGCCCTGCTGGTGGCCGGCCTGGTCCAACTCGGCGCCGCGTTCCTGGCGCTGGGTGACGCGACCACCCCGTATCCGGAGCCGCTGGAAGGGGCGGCGCTCGTCGAGCGAGGCATCTATCGCTTGGTGCGCCACCCGATGTACGGCGCGGTGATCGTGCTCACGGTGGGATGGTCGCTGGCGCTCGGTAGCGCCGCCGGCCTCGTCCTGTGGGCGAGCGTGGTGGTCTTCTTCGTCTTCAAAGCCGACCACGAGGAGCGGCGGCTCGAAGCGACCTACCCGGGATACGCCTCGTATCGAGCCAGAGTCCGGAAGCGCTTCGTCCCGTGGGTCGCGTAGGTGCACCGGCCAGGAGAAGCTGACATCAGGCCGAGCGTCCCCACCCACGCCGACCACCTGACATCGGACGTGCTCTCGCAGGCGCTCGGTTGGTCCGTCTCGGTCGTGTCTGTGGACCGGGTCGGGGCCGAGTTCGGCTTCTCCGGCGAGTCGTATCGCGTGGATCTCGCCGGCGCCGAGGTGCCTGCTGTCGTCGCGAAGCTGTGGCAGCTCCGGGATCCCGACGACGTCGCCGAGCTCGCGTTCTACCGGGAGCTCGCGCCACAGACGCCGATCCGGCTTCCGGCGTTCTACGGCGGCGACGTCGACCACGACGCGGCTCGGGCATGGATGGTGCTCGAAGCACTCGACAGCTTTCGCCAGGGAGACGACCTGGTGCCGGAGTCGTTCGCCAGCGTCGTGCGTCTCATCGACACGCTCGCACGTGCTCAGGCGGCATGGTGGGGCCGTCTCGACACGGCCACCTGGATGCCGGCGGCGCCGCGATTCAGACGCGATGCGGACTACCTGTCGAGCCGTCGCGCCGAGTACCTGGATCGGTTCGGGCCGCTGCCGGACTCGATGTCGCAACGGCTCTTCGAGGCCATACCGAATCTCGTGCCGACGGCCGACGCCTGCCTCGAGGGCGCCCCCGCAACGCTGCTGCATCTCGATCTCTCGATGGACAACGTCCTCTTCCTGGCACCGGACGACACGCCGGTCCTGATCGACTGGGCTCGGTGCGGACGGGGCGCCGGGGTCCACGACCTCGCCTCGCTCCTCTTCACCGCCGTGTCGCCCGACGAAGTCGCACCTGCCATCGAGACCTACATGGCATGCCTGGCCGACCTGCGTGTCTCGCCGACCGCGGTCGAGCTCACTCGTCGATGGCTGCGCGGCGCCATGATCCATCGGTTCATCACCCAGACCTGCGGCATCGCTCGATGGGCGGCCGACACACCGCGAGGCCTCGAGATCCTCGACCAGCTCGTGGCCGGCACTCCTGCCACCGTCGCTGCGTGGGTGGATGTCGACCCGACCGTCCTCGACGAGATCTGACGCGACAGAGGCGGTGTCTCCGCTGATCGGTGTCGGGTGCCCCGAGAAAT
>JBPEXB010000354.1:0-2471 GCA_052032125.1 Acidimicrobiia bacterium | reverse complement strand
GTGAGTACTCGGTCGGCTTGGAGATCTCGCCGCCGGCGTCCTCCTCGATGTAATCGATGAAGGACTGCGCGTAGTCGAGACCCGTGTCGACCGACCGGCCGTCGTTCACCACGTCCTCGAGGACGAAGTACCCGTCGCCGCCGCCGGCCATGAACGAGTTGGCGACCACGATGTACGTCGCCGCCTCGTCGAGCGCTGCCCACTCGGTCTCGCCCTTGCGGCGAATCTCGATGTTGGTGAAACGCTCACCGAACGGCTGGGTGGTGTCGAGGTCCCATCGGATGCCCGCCCCGTACGGGAAGGCCCCGGTCGATCCGCCGGCATCGAGGACGTTGGACAGCCCTTGCTCGAGCGCCAGCGCGATCTCCGCTCCGGTCATGTCCAGCTCGACCAGCGTGTTGGCGAACGGCAGGAGCGTGTACACGTCGCCGATCGTCACGTCGCCGGCCGGGATGTCGATGCGGACGCCGCCCGAGTTCTGGAGCGCCACATCGGCCCGGAACGCCCTGGCCAGGAAGGCCTGCGTCACGAGCTGCTGGATCTCGCCGCCCTGGTCGAGCGTGCCGACCTCGCACAGCGTGGAACGTCCGTCGTTCGGGAAACGAGCCAGGCAGATGTCTTCGGTGGCGACACCGATGACCTCGGCGGCCAGGACGTCCACCTCGGCAGCGAACGTGTCGAGCAGCGCCTGAGCGCTCGCGTCGACCGCCCACTGGCGGAGGTTGGGCTGGCCGGCCAGGAAGGCGTCGACGTCTTTCTGGGTGAGGGCCACGCCGTTGCCGTCCTCGTCGAACTCGGTGACCTCGCCGAGCAACAGATGCGGGATGCCGGCGCACGAGGCCACCTGCCCGCCCTTGTCCCAGCCGACTGCCAGCTCGCCGACCACGTTCGAGAACTGCCACGCCTGGACGACGCACACCGGGTTGCCGGCCGCGTCGGTGGTCCAGGTCGGGTAGTCGCCGAGCGATGTCAGGCCGGCCGCATCGAAGTCGCCGAGCAGCGTGTGCGAGTCACCGCCGACGATCACGTCCACGCCGGCCACCTCGAGGGCGAGGGCCAGGTCGTTGTCGTAGCCGTAGTGGGTGACGAGGACGATCTTGTCGATGCCCTGCGCCGTCAGCAGGTCGACGTACAGCTGTGCCGTGGCCACCTCGTCGAGGAACTGGGTGGTGTCGAGCGGCTGCGACGACACCTGGGTCTTCTGGGCGATGTCGATGCCCACGAAACCGACCTGGTGACCGTCGTACTCGAGCACGGTGAACGGCTCGAAGTAGTCGGTCGAGGTCTGGGGCGCCAGCGGCGTCCCGACTTCCGGGATGACGTTGGCCGCCAGCACCTCGGTGCCACAGTCGCCCTCGGCGAGGAAGTCGAGGAACACCTTCAGCCCTTCGTCGCTGGCATCGAACTCGTGATTGCCGAGCTCGAAGACGTCGAAGCAGATCTCGTTCATGAGCGCCGCGTCGGCCTCGCCTGCGAACAGGGTGTAGAAGAGGGTGCCGGTGATGGCGTCGCCGGCGTGCACCTTGGCGACGTTGGCGTGCGGGCCGAGACCTTCGGCGATCTCGTGGAAGGCCTGCACGACACGGGGGAACCCGCCCATCTCGATCTCGAACTCTTCCTCCCCGATGGCGATGTCGATGTCGTCGGCCTCGAGGTGCGAGTGGTGATCGTTGATGTGGAGGATGTTCAGGTCGAACACGGGCTTGCCGACCCGGTCCTCGTTGTCGTAGATCACGCCGAAACCGTGGCCGTCGTCGACCTGGCCGTTGCGCACCCGCAGGATCCGGATGCCCATGACCTCGTCGCGCTCCGGGCGCTGATCGTCGACCACCGGCACGTTCACGGTGGCACTGGTCTCACCTGCCGGGATGACCAGCCTGCGCATCGTCCGGGCGAAGTCGCTCGGGGACCGGGCGCTCCCGTCCTCGGTGCGCACGAACACGCCGACCGGGTAGTCGCTCGCCTCGGCGAGGCTGATGGTGAACTCGAGGTCCCCGGCGCCTTCGACGGTCGAGGCGTCGGACACCGACACACCGGGCCCGTCGGGACGGTCCGGGTGCGGCGAGGCACCGTCGATGGTCGGCTGCGCACCGGCGGGAACGGCGGGCAGGAGCAGCATCGCCGCGAACGCGGCGGTGACGAGTCGTCTCACGAAAGTCTCCCCTTGGCGGATCGCGCGAACCTACACGTTCGCCACTGTGCGTGGCCGCCGTGTGGGAGGGTTCGTTCCTTAGGCTCTTGTGTACCTGGAGGTACAGAGGAGCCGAAAGTTCGTGCACCGTCCAGGCTCGCACCACGCAACGCCCCGAACTTTCGGCCAGCCTGTACCTGCAGGTACAGCGGAACCTAAGGATCGGATCGCACCCCACCGACCTCGCAGCCCCCGGTCCCGCAAAACGCCTCACGCAGGAACCCGCCAACCTCTACCGTCGCGGCCGATGAACGAGCACGACGACGGGTTCTTCGGCGAG
>JBPEXB010000353.1:0-8716 GCA_052032125.1 Acidimicrobiia bacterium | reverse complement strand
TCGGCGAGTGACGAGCGAGCCGTGAACACCACCTTGACCTTCGACGTGGAGGGCATGCACTGCGCGTCGTGTGTGACGCGCGTCGAGCGGGTGTTGGGCCGCCAGGAGGGCGTCGAGGAGGCGGTCGTCAACCTGGCCTCGAACGAGGCCCGGGTCAAGGTTGCGCCCAGTGCGACCATCGAAGCCCTGCAACAGGCCGTGGCCAAGGCCGGCTACGGATTGGTCGAGCAGCGACCCGACGAGACCAAGGACATCGTCGCCGAGCAGGCTCGCGACCGCCAGGTCCGCTGGCGCCGATTCCTCGTCGCGGCCGCTCTCGCCGTCCCGACGATCGTGCTCGCCATGGCGGGCGTCGAGGCCGAGTGGAGCCGGTGGGCGCAGGCCGCGCTGGCGACCCCGGTCGTGTGGTGGTCGGGCCTGGAGTTCCACCGGACCACCTGGACGCTGCTGCGTGCTCGCGCCGCCAACATGGACACGCTCATCAGCCTCGGCACCGTGGCGGCCTGGACATACTCGCTGTGGGCGTTGTTGGTTGGCGAGCACATCTTCTTCGAGACCGCGGCCGCCATCATCGCCTTCATCCTGCTCGGCCGGTACTTCGAGGCGAGGGCCAAGGGGCGCGCCTCACAGGCGATCGCCCGCCTCCTCGATCTCGGCGCCAAGCAGGCCAGGGTCCAGCGGGACGGCACCTGGCTCACGATCCCCGCCGACCAGGTGCGGCCGGGCGACCTCGTCGAGGTCGTGCCGGGCGGCAGGATCCCGGTGGACGGGGTCGTGGCAGAGGGCGCCACCACGGTCGACGAGTCGATGCTCACCGGGGAGGCGGTCCCGGTCGAGCGTGGCGAGGCCGACCAGGTGGTCGGTGGCACCGTCAGCCTGACCGGGCGCATCGTCGTGGAAGCCCAGGCGGTGGGGCGCAACACCGTGCTCGCCGGGATCGTCCGGCTGGTGCAGGAGGCGCAGGCTTCGAAGGCTCCGATCCAGGGCCTGGCGGATCGCATCTCGGGAGTGTTCGTCCCGATCGTGCTGCTCATCGCCCTCGGCACGTTCGGCGGCTGGATGCTGTCAGGCGCCGGCCTGGCGACCTCGCTCACCAACGCGGTGGCCGTCCTGATCATCGCCTGTCCGTGCGCGCTCGGCCTGGCGACGCCGACGGCCATCATGGTCGGATCGGGGCGCGGTGCCGAGCTGGGCGTCGTCTATCGGTCCGCCGACGTGTTCGAGCGCCTCGACAACGTCGACCTGGTCGCCTTCGACAAGACCGGCACGCTGACGACCGGCCGGATGGAGCTCAGCGAGGTGGTGTCCCACGACGACCGCTTCCTGGCATGGGTGGCCGGCGTCGAGGCGGGGTCCGGCCATCCGATCGGCGACGCCGTGGCAGCAGGAGCCGAGGCGAGGGGGATCATGCCCGCCAGGGCGACCGACGTCCGAGCTCTCCCCGGCATGGGCGTCGAGGGGACCGTCGACGGCACGCACGTGCTCGTCGGCACCGCCGCGCTCATGGCCGAGCGGGGCATCACGCTCTCCACCGAGTGGGAAGCGGCGATCGGCGCCGCCCAGCATCGCGGCGCCACCGTGTTCGCCGGCGCCTGGGACGGCGAGGTCAGGGGTGTCGTGTCCGTGTCGGACACGGTGCGGCCGAGCGCCGCCGAGGCGATCGCCAGCCTCCACGAGCGCGGCATCGAGGTGGCGATGCTGACCGGCGACCACGAGCGCACCGCCCGCGCCATCGCCCGCCAGATCGGCATCGACCGGGTGGGATCACGACTGCTACCGCAGGACAAGGCGAAGTTCATCACCGAGCGCCAGGCGGAGGGCCTGACGGTCGCCTTCGTCGGCGACGGCATCAACGACGCGCCGGCGCTCGCCACCGCTGATCTCGGCATCGGCATCGGCACGGGCAGCGATGTCGCCATCGAGACGGGCGCGGTCACGATCATGTCGGGCAACCCCCGTCTGGTCGCGATCGCCGTCGACCTGGCCCATCGCACCCTGCGAGGCATCAAACAGAACCTCGGTTGGGCGTTCGGCTACAACGTGGCCGCCATCCCGTTGGCCGCTGCCGGGTTGCTCAACCCGATGATCGCCTCGGCGGCGATGGCCTTCTCGAGCGTGTCGGTGGTGGCGAACAGCCTGCGGATCCGCTCGTGGCAGCCCGCCTCCCCTGTCGAGAGCGTCGGTTCATCTGATTCCTGAGCCTCGTTAGGCTGAACACGGTGACCGATGTGGATTGGATCCAAGAGCCGCGGCTCCGCGACCCGGTCGCGGTGCTCGCCTTCGAGGGCTGGAACGACGCTGCCGACGCCGCAACGGGCGTCGTCGAGTTCCTGATCACGACCTACAGCGAAGGTCCCTTCGCTCAGCTCGACCTCGAGCACTACATGAACTATCAGATGTCCCGCCCCTTGGTGTCGTTCGACGAGGGCAGCCGGCAGGTCCACTGGCCCGCCACCGGGTTCTTCGAGATCCAACTTCCCGACCACGACCACGATCTGGTGGCGGTCCTCGGCGAGGAGCCCCATTTGCGGTGGCCTTCGTACTGCCGTGAGGTCCTCACGGTGCTGCGCGACATCGGGGTGTCACGGGCGATCACCTTCGGCGCCTTCATCGGCCAGGTGCCGCACACCCTCCCCGTGCAGATCTTCGGGTCATCCACCGAAGAGGGATTCGCCACCAGGCTGCGCGTGAACCAATCGTCCTACGAGGGCCCGACGGGCATCACCGGGGTGATGCATGCCGGCCTGGCGGCCGAGGGATTCGAAGCGGCCAGCCTGTGGGCGGCCATTCCCCACTACCTGGCCGCCAACCCGAGTCCCAAGGCGACCCGGGCGCTCATCGGCAAACTCGGCGACGTGATCTCGTACCGGTTCTCGACCACCGACCTCGACCTGGAGGTGGCGGAGTACGACGAGCGAGTGGCCGAGGCGGTCGCCGAGTCGGACGACTTCATCGACTACGTCCGTCAGCTCGAGGAGAGCAGCGAGCTCCAGGAGATCAGTCCGGCCGACAGCGAACAGCTGGTCGAGGAGATCGAGCGCTTCCTGCGCGATCCGAACTGAGCCGCCCCAGGAGACGAACTTCGAGTCCTTCGGCTCTGGTGTGATGCCCGCCTGTCATCGGACAATCGCGAGTGACATCAGGGAGGTCGTGATGAACCTGGCCCGGCTCTACTTCGGATTTCTTCTGCTCACGCTCGGTGTGATCCTCGCGTTGGGTCAGACCGAGGCGCTGGACGCCGGTGAGGTGATCGGCACCTGGTGGCCGGTCGCAGTGATCGTCGCCGGAGGGCTGTCCCTCGCTGTCAACCCGCGGCACTGGCTCACGCCGCTTGCCATCGTGGGTGTCGGGGTCGTGGTGCTGCTCAGCACCACCGAGGCGGTGGACGTGGACGCGCTCCCCATGGCCTGGGCGATCCTGCTCGCGGTGGCGGGAGCGGCCGTGCTGGCTCAGGCCCTCCTCGGAGGCGCCCGTGTGCCCGAGACCGGCGACCGAGTACGCGCCTTCGCCGCCTTCGGTGGCAACAAGATGGTGAGCCATTCACGCCATTTCGAGGGAGGATCCCTCGGTGCCCTCTTCGGAGGCACCGAACTCGACCTTCGCGACGCCGTCCTGGCACCGGACGCCTCGCTGGACGTCTTCACGGCGTTCGGAGGAACCGAGATCCGGGTTCCCGAGGGATGGCGGGTACAGACGCATGGCCTGCCGCTGTTCGGGGCGTTCGAGAACGCCGCCGAGGGCGGCGAAGAGGGCGACCCTGTGCTCGACGTCAATGCGACGGTGCTGTTCGGAGCGCTCGAGGTGAAGCACTGACATCGAGCTGACCGGCGGCCGGCGTCAGCAGCGAGGCTCGACGCCGGCCCCGTGCCGGCCTTCTCCGCCGGCGAAGCGGCGAGCGCCCTCCGCCGCCACCTCCATGACCGCCAGACCGTGACGCCGCTCGATCGCGAGCGCCTCGCCGAGCGGATGCCCCCAGCCCTCCACCATGGCGGCGCGGTCCGAGCGGACGGTCGGCTGAGGAAAGGCGGCGATGTCGGCGGCGATGCCGATCGCCGTCGCCAGGGCCCGGCCGTCCGGAACCACACGGTTGGCGAGCCCGAAGCGCAGGGCCTCCTCGGCACCGACCGGACGGCCGGTCAGCACCATCTCCATGGCCCGGCCCATGCCGATCAGGCGGGGCAGCCGCTGTGTTCCACCGTCCACGAGCGGCACGCCGAAGCGTCGCTCGAAGCACCCGAACACGGCCGACTGGCCGGCCACCCGCAGGTCACACCACAGAGCGAGTTCCAGACCTCCTGCCACCGCGTGCCCTTCGACCGCTGCGATGGTCGGCTTGCCCACGTCGAGGCGGGTGAAGCCGAGGAAGCCGTCCGGGTCGTCGACCAGGTCGAACGTCTTCAGATCAGCCCCGGCGCAGAACGACCCACCAGCCCCGGTGAGCACCCCGACCAGCGCCTCGTCGTCGGCGTCGAACCGCCTCCATGCCGCTCCCAACGCCTCGGCCGTGGCCCGATCGACGGCGTTGCGGCGCTCCGGCCGATCGATCGTGATGACGGCGACGTTCCCGTCCAACCGGTAGTCGATGGCCATGATGCTCCTCTCCGAAGGCGCCCATCTTGCCTGGTCACGCAAGGACTTCCGGCTTGCAGTCCTCCGGCGCGCCCGCCACAATTCGTGGCATCCACCTCGTGACGCGAAGGATTTCTATGGGTTCGTTGGTGAAGAAGCGCCGCAAGAAGATGAGCAAGCACAAGTATCGCAAGCGCATCAAGGCGAATCGCCACAAGAAGAAGCGCTGAGCGGCGCCCGACCATCTCGAGTCTCGAAAACGTGCCCTCGGGCACGTTTTCGCGTGCTCAGGACCGGCTCCGGACCTTGGCGCTCAGGACAAGGCCCCGTTCACCTCGGCCGGGTCGATGTCGCCTGACTGCACACCGGCGGACAGTGATGCGCCGTCAGCGGCCGCGCCGGTCAGCACCGCCACGTGGTCGAGCACCCGGCGCTGCGACATGGCCGAGAGCCGACTCGTCGACTCGACTTCGCTGAGCCTGATGGGCCGATGGTCGAGTTGCAGCACCCCGCGAGCACTCACGTACGCGGAGAGTGGCCGATCGCGCAGTGCCGGCGGCGTGCCGATCTCGCTGCGCCGGTAGTTGCCCTCGGAGGCATCCACTCGGGCGAGTTGCGCGTCGTCGAAGAACGGCACGGAGACCCAACTCGACGCGTGATCGTCAGGCATCCACGTGGCCGCGATCGATCCGTACCGGGTGATGTGGGCGGAATACACCACGATGCCCGGCATCTCGACACGCAGCACCGGGATCACCGCGCCCCGGCCGCACTTCTCCGCGAGCCGGGCGGGGGCGGCGTTCGATCCAGAGGCGAGCACGGCGGTGCGGTCTCCAAGGTCCAGGTCGCCTTCCCCGGTCACCCTGCGGACCCGACCACCGGCCAGCAGGTAGCTCCACGGCGGGATCTTTCCCGGGTAGGTCAGCGGGGCGATCACCGGCGACGGCTCCCAGTCGCTGAGTGGCGAGTCGGCGTTCAACGAGCCCCTTCGGCGTCGGCCTGGGCGATCAGCACGTGCCCTTCGTCGCCGAGCGCCCGTTCCATGGCCCCGGCGACGGCCTCGTGCGTGCCCCGGTTGGTGATCGCCAACACGGACGGCCCGGCCCCCGACCAGCACACATGCCCGGCGCCCGCCCGGCGGGCGGCGCTCATGAGATCGCCGACGATGGGGTTCAACGCGGCCCGCGGCGCCTCGTGGAGCTCATCGCCGGCCGCCAGGGCCAGGAGGTCGCTCTTGCCGGTGCGCAGCCCCTCGAGCAGTGCGGTGTAGCGGCCCAGGGTCCGCGAGATCGTGTCGAGCGTGTGCGCTTCCGGCAACACCCGCCTGGCGTCCCGGGTCCGGAGGGCCTGGCGGGGGATCGCCAACACGGGGACCAGATCCTCGTGGAGGCTCAGCCGGACGACCTCACCCCCGGCCACCGCCACGAGCCCACCGTGCACCGCGGCCGCCGCGTTGTCAGGATGGCCCTCCAGATCTCGCACGACCTCGAAGAGGGCGTCGTGGTCGGGATCGTCGCCCTGGGCCCGCATCGCCGCCAACGCACCGGCGGTGTACGCCGCCGCACTCGAGCCCACCCCGCGTGAGAGCGGGATCGGGTTGTCGACCTCGAGCGCCAACGGCCGGTCACACACGCGGCGGGCCGCATCGAGCACCGCATCGTCGGCGGGATCGCCGACGTAGGGCTCGGGGCCGACATGGGCCACGGACCACTCGTCGGCAGGCTCGGCGACCACCACGCATCGCAGTGCCAGCGCCAGGGCAATGGTGTCGAAGCCGGGGCCCAGGTTCGCCGACGAGGCCGGCGCCGAGGCCGTCGCTCGCTCAGCCATGAGCTCGACCGATGGTCGGTGGGGACATCACGTCGAAGCCGCCGGTCGGCGGCGCCGTGCGGGCGAAACAGGAACCCTCGGCGGACATCGTTCGGGAGTGTACGGCACGGCTCGTCGCCCCCCGGAGCCGCGACTCAGAGGACCCGCCAACGCTGACGACCGTCAGTACTCGAGCCAGCGCACCTCGTCGCGCACGGCGGTGCCGCCGATGCGGGCACCCTGATCGTTCCACGACAGCCGGATCGTCGAGGGGGCGCCCATCTCCTCACCCTGCGAGATGATCAGGCTCCCCTCGGCCTGGCCCCGGGCCCGCAGCGTGGCTGCCAGGGCGACGGCGGCTGAGCCGGTCGCGGGATCCTCCGGGACTCCCGCCCCGGGCGCGAAGAAGCGGGCATGGACCGTCTCCGGGCCGGTCTGGGCGTACACGAGGAGCATCCCGTCCTCCACGCCGGGTGCATGGGCCACGGCCACCGGATTGGCAAGCTCCACGATCCGGTAGACGACCGGCATCTCGACCACCGCCACCGACAGCGGATCGGAGCCGGGGTCGTAGTCGTCGAGCGAGGCATCGAGGTGCACACGCTGATTCAGCGGCGCATCGACCCAGGCGATGTCACCGTCCATCCCGATCTGGACCGGCCCGATCCCGCACTCCAGCTGCGAGGTGCCACCCGGTCCCAGTTCGTGCAACACCCACGCCATACCGACCAAGGGATGGCCGGCGAACGGCAGCTCGATGGTCGGCGTGAAGATGCGGACCTTGGGGATCTCCGCCTCTCGCCAGTCGAGGTAGATGGTCTCGGAGTAGCCGAGCTCGGTGGCGATCCGCTGCATCATCTCGTCGGGGAGCCCCGACCGGTCGGTCACCACCCCGAGCGGGTTGCCACCCTCCTCGCCCCTGGTGAACACGCGCAGTACATAACAGTGTCGAGGCATCGCCACCTCCGGCGGCCAACCTAGCGACGGGCGCCCGACGGCGAAACCGCCCTCGGGGCCTCCCACCCTTCGAATAGGGTCTCGACGGTGACGACGCCCGACCCCCGTGCGATCGCCGACGCCGTGGCCGCGCGAGCGGGACGGCCGGAGCTCGTCGACCTGCTGGCCGCCCTGCCCGGCTCTGAGTTGCGTTCGTTGCTGCTGGCGGTCATGGCCGAACGCGCCGGGTCGGTCCGGCCCGTCGACCCGCTGAACCAACACGCCAGAGATCGCTTCGTCCGGCCGTCGCCGATCGACCTCCAGGCCCTCATCGACGGGGAACGTCGCATGCTGGCCGCCGTCGCCGATCGCTTCGAGCCCGTGCGCCTGGCCCCGCTCGTCCCGTTCGGGGTTCACCACGCCCTCGGCGACGTACCGCAGAACAACGTGGTCACGACCATTCGCGGCACCGAGGTGGCGGCGGATCCGACCGTCGGCCTCGCCCTGGAGGTGGCGGTGCGGCGTCGAAGACTCCTGAAGTCCAACCCCTCCTCGGCGGAGCTGGTGGAACTGGCGACCACACAGCGGATCACCCGCGCCCAGACGTTCGAAGGACCGAGGAGCTTCGCCCACTTCTCGCTGCTCGGTCTCGCCACCGGCGGGCGCGACACCGGCAACCTCGCCTTCGAGCAGGCGGCCATGCTCACCCACGCCACGGCCGCCGTCGAAGCCTGCCATGCGGCCGGGTGCCGCGAGGTGCGGCTGGCCGTGACCGACTTCTCGGGCGAGGCGACCGTCGTCGTCGAGGCGCTCCTCGAGTCGTTCGCCGGCGAGGACGGCGTGACCGCGGAACACGACCCCGACCGGACCCACGCGGAGGGGTACTACCCGTCGCTCTGCTTCAAGGTCCACGGTTTGGTCGATGGCGCCCGCCATGAATACGGCGACGGCGGGCTCGTTCCGTGGAGCCAGGCGCTGCTCGGCAACCGCAAGGAACGCCTGATGATCTCGGGGCTGTCGGTGGACCGATTGGTCATGGACCACCCTGACTGAGCGGGGGCGAGGGCGGCTACGGTACGACCCCGATGGCCGACTTCCTCGACCTCGACTCGCTGCTCGCCCAGCTGATCACCGCCCTGGGGCTGGCCCTGGTCTTCGGCAATGGGTATGCGATGTACAAACACGCCCGCGGCGAGGCACCCGAGGGCTTCGAGGCGCAGTATCGGCCCGGCCGAGCCAGGTGGCTCCTGGTCGTGGGTGTGTTGATCAGCATCTGGGGCATCGCCAGCCTGGCGACCTGACCTGCCGACTACGATGGCGCCGAGCTGCGGGTGTAGTTCAATGGCAGAACATCAGCTTCCCAAGCTGAATACGGGGGTTCGATTCCCCTCACCCGCTCCAC
>JBPEXB010000352.1:0-2052 GCA_052032125.1 Acidimicrobiia bacterium | reverse complement strand
TCGTTGCCCGATCCCGAGATCCCCGTCATCACGATCGAGGAGCTGGGCATCCTGCGGGACATCGAGGTGGAAGGCGATGTCGTGACCGTGACCATCACGCCGACGTATTCGGGATGCCCGGCGATGGATCAGATCCGCGACGACATCGCCGGCGTGGTCAGAGGGGCTGGGATGGAACCTCGCGTCGAGATGGTCTACGCGCCTGCCTGGACGACCGACTGGATGAGCGATGAGGCGCGGGAGAAGCTCCGTGGCTTCGGCATCGCCCCGCCTCGGGGCCCCGCCGGGACGATCGAGCTGGGGCCGGTGGTGTGCCCGCAGTGCTCCGGTGACCAGACGACGGTCGTGAGCCGGTTCGCCTCCACCGCCTGCAAGGCGCTGCTCGTGTGCGACTCGTGCCGCGAGCCCTTCGATCACTTCAAGGAGCATTGAGGTGGCAGCCCCGCAGTTCCACTCGTTGCTGGTCGCCGACGTCACCCCGCTCACCGACGAGTCGGTGGCGGTCACCTTCGAGGTTCCGGAGGACCTCGCGAGCGAGTTTCGCTACCTCCCCGGCCAGCACGTCACGGTTCGGGCCGAGATCGACGGGCAGGACGTGCGCCGGTCGTACTCGATCTGCGCCAACGCCAACGACGGCACCTTGCGGGTGGGGATCAAGCGGATCCCCAACGGCGTGTTCTCCGGCTGGGCGACGAACACCCTGAGCAAGGGCGACCGGCTGGACGTGATGCCGCCGGTCGGGGAGTTCGTCATCAGTCCCGATCCGGCGCGGGCTCGCCACTATGCGGCGATCGCTGCCGGCAGCGGCATCACTCCGGTCCTCTCGCACGTGTCCACCGTGCTCGAGGCCGAGCCGGCCAGTCGTTTCACCCTGGTGCTGGGGAATCGCGAGACCAGGTCGATCATGTTCCTCGAAGAGCTGGCGGGGCTGAAGGATCGCTACCCGGATCGTTTCCAGCTGATCCACGTGCTCAGCCGGGAGCCACAGGTCGTCGAGCTGTTCCACGGGCGGATCGACGAGACGAAGATGGAGGCGCTGTTCGACTCGCTCGTCGATCCCGACCGCATCGACGAGTGGTTCCTGTGCGGTCCGTACGGCATGGTCAAGGGCGCCCGGGCGTTGCTCGAAGCGAGGGGCATCTCTCCCGACGCCGTGCACGACGAACTGTTCTTCAATGAGGAGATCCCCGAGCTCCCCGAGCCGGTGGATCCCGATGCGGAAGGGTTGTCCACGGTCACCTTCTCGCTCGACGGTCGCGCCTCGGTCGTCAAGGTCGATCCCGACGGCCCCTCGATCCTCGATCACGCCCTCCAGGTCCGCCGTGAGCTCCCTTTCGCCTGCAAGGGAGGAGTGTGCGCCACGTGCAAGGCGGCCGTGGTCGAAGGTGAGGTCGCCATGGACCAGAACTGGGCACTGGTCGACGCCGAAGTCGAGCGAGGCCTGATCCTCACGTGCCAGGCCCACCCCCGCTCCGACAACGTCGTCCTGGACTACGACGTATGACCAGCACCCGCAGGGCAGACGTCGTCGAGGCGGCGGGCCGGCTGTTCGCCGAGCACGGCTACGAGGGCACCTCCATGCGAGATCTGGGTCGGGAGCTCGGCATGCTCGGTTCATCGCTCTACGCCCATGTCGGGTCGAAACAGGACTTGCTGGTCGAGGTGGTGGAGCGGGGCGCCGGCCTGTTCGAGGCGAGCGTCGAGCGGGCGGCGAGCGGGCCGACCGGGCGGGACCGACTGCGGGGGCTCATCGCCGGCCACGTCGATGTCGTGCTCGACCATCGCGACGAGGTGCGCACGTTCCTCAACGAGGCCCGGTCGCTCGACCCCGAGCACCGGACGCGGGTGCTCGACGCCCGCAACCGCTATGAAGCCGCCTTTCGGGCGGCCTTCAAGCAGGGGGTGGGCGACGGATCGATCGCCGACGACACGGACGAGGTCCTGGCGGCGATCTTCCTGCTGTCGATCCTCAACGCCCTCGACCGTTGGTACTCCGAGCAGGGTCGCCTCGACCGGTCCGGATTGGTCGACGAGATCCTGCGTTTTGCGGCA
>JBPEXB010000351.1:0-4044 GCA_052032125.1 Acidimicrobiia bacterium | reverse complement strand
GCGACGCCGGCCATGCGACCCTGGGCGGCGCTGCGAGCAACGATGTAGAGCACGGCCGGACCCGGCACCAGGAGGAGCACCAGGCTCGCCCCCACGAACCACCCCAGGTTGGGAATGTCGAGCATGAGGTGCACGCTACCCATGGTGAGCGCCCGCTTGCCGTGAGGGAGTACCAGGTACTGAGTACCGAGTACCTGGTACACCGCGACGCCGTGGATGGCCCAGCAGCAGGTACGATGGTCGCCGCTCGCGGGTGTAGCTCAATGGTAGAGCTCCAGCCTTCCAAGCTGGCTATGAGGGTTCGATTCCCTTCACCCGCTCGTCGCTCGGAGCCGCAGGCATCCGCGAGGTTCGACGCGTGCAGCAACACTCGCCCCTTCGCCCCCGTAGCTCAGTGGACAGAGCAGGAGCCTTCTAAGCTCTTGGTCGGAGGTTCGAATCCTTCCGGGGGCGCCGATGCCCGGCGACAGCGCCGCCGGGCGTACTCAGTACTCGGTACTCAGTACTCATTCTGAATCCCGTCCGGAGTTTGCCGATGCCACTCCGTTGTACACTCCACTCCGCTTGGTGACCGTAGCTCAGCTTGGTTAGAGCGCCTGGTTGTGGTCCAGGAGGTCGGGGGTTCGAATCCCCTCGGTCACCCCAACGCCCGTCAGCAGGCGGGCCGTTTCGTGAATCCACTCGTCTCAGCAAGGGAGACCCGTGTCCACCAACGTCACCGAGCTGGGCCCGTTCGAACGCCAGGTCACTGTCACCGTCGATGGGCCGACGCTCGAGTCGGCCAAGAACCGGGCGGCCCGGCGGCTGTCCCGCGATCTGCGCATCAAGGGCTTTCGCCCCGGGAAGGCGCCCCGTCGCATCGTGGAGAACACGGTCGGCGCCGAGCGGATCCAGGAGGAGGCCATCGACGAGGTGCTGCCCGAGCTCGTCGGCACCGCGCTCGACGAGGCGGCACTCGAGCCGGCCGTGACACCATCGGTCGACGCCATCCGGACACTCGACGACGGCGTCGAGGTGGACGTGCGGGTGACGCTGTGGCCCCGGCCCGACCGGGTCCCGTCGTACCAGGGCCGGACCGTGGCCGTCGAGGCACCCGAGATGTCCGACGAGGCGGTGCAGCAGCAGCTCGACCGCCTGCGGGAGCAGTTCGCCGAGCTGGAGACGGTCGAGCGTCCCTCGGTCGACGGTGACTACGTGGCCATCAACCTCAACGCCACCCGCAACGGCCAGCCGGTCGAAGAGGCGTCAGCGAGCGATCTCCTCTACGAGGTCGGCTCGGCCGGGCTCCTCGAAGGGCTCGACGCCCACGTCATCGGACGGACGGCCGGCGACATCGAGCAGTTCTCGACCACGCTGCCGGCCGGCTTCGGCGGCGATCTGGCCGGATCGGAGGTCTCGGTCCAGGTGCTCGTCAAGGAGGTCAAGGCCAAGCGGCTTCCCGAGCTCGACGACGAATGGGTGTCGGACTACACCGAGTTCGACACCGTCGACGACCTCCGCAACGAGCTCGTCACCCGCATGGAGGCGATGCGGCTGGCCACGCTCCAACAGGACTTCCAGTCGAAGCTCATGGTCGAGCTGCTCGACGAGCTGGAGATCGAGACCCCCGACGCCATCATCACGGCCGAGATGGACACGCTCTTCCACCGATTCGCCCATCAGCTCAGCGACAGCGGAATCGAGTTCTCCGACTACCTCGAGTTGAGCGGACAGTCCCAAGAGGCGTTCCTCGAGGACCTCCGCGCTCAGGCGACCCGCAGCGTGCACACGGACCTGCTGCTCGACGGCGTGGCGGCCGAGAGCGGTCTCACGGTGACGCCCGAGGAACTGCGGGAGGCCTACGAGGCCCTCTCGACCCAGGTGGACGAGACCGCCGACCAGCTCGCCGAGCGGCTCGGCGGCACCGTGCAGGAGAAGCGAATCACGGGTGATATCCTGAGGCGCAAGGCGCTCGACGCACTGATGCGGAGCGCCGTCGCCGTCGATGAAGACGGAAACACGCTCGATCTGCAGGTCGATCCGCCAGAATCGGACGATGAAGTTCCGGCGCCTGCTGCCGACGAGCCGGAGAACACCGAAGACAGCGAGAGCGCCGACGCCGATGACCCAGACGCCGGCTCCGAGGAAGAGTGAAACCATGGACACCCAGCCGAACGTGCCGCAGAACTACCTGGTCCCGACCGTCGTCGAATCGACGAGCCGTGGGGAGCGGGCCTTCGACATCTACTCGCGGCTGCTCAAGGACCGGATCATCTTCCTCGGGACGCCCATCGATGACGCCGTCGCCAACCTGATCATGGCCCAGCTGCTCCACCTCGAGTCCGAGGATCCGGACAAGGACGTCTACCTCTACATCAACTCGCCGGGTGGGTCGATCACCAGCCTCTTCGCCATCTACGACACGATGCAGTACATCAAGCCGGACGTGAACACGGTGTGCATGGGCATGGCTGCCTCGGCTGCCGCAGTGATCCTCGCCGGCGGGACGGCCGGCAAGCGGTTCGCCCTGCCGCACGCTCGGGTGATGCTCCACCAGCCACATGGCGGTGCCCAGGGACAGGCGACCGACATCGAGATCCAAGCCCGGCTCATCCTCCAGATGCGTGAGCAGCTCAACCACATCCTCGCCGAGCACAGCGGCCAGGACTACGAGAAGGTGTCTGCCGACACGGACCGCGACTTCTGGATGCTGGCGGACGAAGCCAAGGACTACGGCATCGTGGACGATATTCTGACCCGCAGGGAGTTGGCGGCCGTCGCCGGCAAGGGAGAGTAGACCATGGCGAAGTTCGGCGAGGGGGGCGACCTTCTGAAGTGCAGCTTCTGCGGCAAGTCGCAGAAGCAGGTGAAGAAGCTGATCGCCGGGCCGGGCGTCTACATCTGCGACGAGTGCATCGATCTCTGCAACGAGATCATCGAAGAGGAGTTCTCCACCTCCGACGAGCTCGAGTTCACCGAGCTCCCGAAGCCCGAGCAGATCTTCGCCTTCCTCGAGGACTACGTCATCGGCCAGCAGCGCGCCAAGAAGGTGCTGTCGGTGGCCGTGTACAACCACTACAAGCGGGTCAGGGCCGGCCACGCCCGCAAAGAGGACATCGAGCTGTCGAAGTCCAACATCCTCATGATCGGCCCCACGGGCTGCGGCAAGACGCTGCTCGCCCAGACGCTGGCCCGCCAGCTCAACGTCCCGTTCGCCATCGCCGATGCCACGGCGCTCACCGAGGCCGGGTACGTCGGCGAGGACGTTGAGAACATCCTCCTCAAGTTGATCCAGGCCGCCGACTACGACGTGAAGCGGGCCGAGCAAGGCATCGTCTACATCGACGAGATCGACAAGATCGCCCGTAAGGCCGAGAACCCCTCCATCACCCGCGACGTCTCCGGTGAGGGCGTCCAGCAGGCGCTGCTGAAGATCCTCGAGGGCACGGTCGCTTCGGTGCCGCCGCAGGGCGGCCGCAAGCACCCCCATCAGGAGTTCATCCAGATCGACACCACCAACGTCCTGTTCATCTGCGGTGGTGCGTTCGCCGGTCTCGAAGAGGTCATCGGGCGCCGGATCGGCAACCGGATCGTCGGCTTCGGCGCCGAGGTCCGGGGACGCCAGGACCCCGACGACGACATCCTCTCCGAGGTGCTGCCCGAGGACCTCATGAAGTACGGCCTGATCCCGGAGTTCATCGGGCGCATGCCGATGGTGGCGACCGTCGACCACCTCGATCGCGAGGCGCTCATCCGCATCCTCGAGGAGCCCCGCAACGCCCTCGTCAAGCAGTACGGGCGCATCTTCGAGCTGGACGGTGTCGAGCTGGTGTTCGAGCGCGACGCCCTCGAGGCGATCGCCGATCAGGCGCTGCTCCGGGCCACGGGCGCCCGCGGCCTGCGTGCGATCATGGAGGAGGTCCTCCTGAACACGATGTACGAACTGCCGTCCCGGTCCGACATCGGCCGGGTGGTCGTGGATCGCAGCGTCGTCGAGCAGCAGGTCAATCCCACCCTGGTCCCCCTCCACGAGCTCGACGAGCCCCAGGAACGATCGGCATAGGC
>JBPEXB010000350.1:0-5935 GCA_052032125.1 Acidimicrobiia bacterium | reverse complement strand
GAGGGTCAGCTCGATGGCCTCCTCCACCGTCCTGGTCCGGGCCCGATCCTCGAGGAAGCGGTGGGTGATGTGGATCATGTACGGGATGCCGATACCGATCGCCAGCGCCGAGATGGTGGCGGTCACGGGGCCGAACGGGATCCCGAACAGCGCCATCAGCGCGAAGGACCAAAGGACGACCAGCACCACGGGGATGGTGGTGATCACACCCAACATCGGGCGACGGGCCTCGAACCAGAAGTTCACCACCAGCAGCAGCAACGCCGCGATCAGGGTGAGCAACAGCGAGGACAGCTGTGAGTCCCGCAGCGTCGTCACGACGACGTCGTTGATGATCTCGTCGGAGGTCGCCACCACGCTGAGGCCGGCGTCGGCCACCGGAGCGAAGTCGTCCAGCACGTCGAGCCGCAAGTCTCCCGCCCCGGCTTCACCCGCCTGGGTGGTGAAGTCGAAGAGGGCGGCGTCGTAGCCGGCTGCCGACTGGTGCAACACACCGGCGACAGCCTCCGGCGCCGCGGCGAAGGCGGCGTCGTAGACCGATGCCACATCGGCTCCGGCCGGGACCAGGAAGGTGGCCGGATCGACGCCGATGGCGCCGAGCGCCTGGCCCACTTCGGGCACGAACAGTGGCGACTCCTGGCTGGCCAGCTGGCCGATCGCCGCCACCGGCGACGTGCCTGCCGGGTTGCCGGCGAAGGTCACGACGTTGGTGGTGTCGACCAGGTTGCCGTTGGCCGCGACCATGGCGTTCCAGGCCTCGGCCGTCGCCACGTCCCCCTGGATGAGCACCTGGGTGTTCTCGCCGAACCCACCGCCGAAGTCGGCCAGCAGCGTCTCGAAGGTGGTGCGAAGTGGCGAGGTGGTGGGGATGAAGTCGATGAAGCTGAACTTGGTCTCGAGGTTGGTGGTGCCCCAGGCACCGAACAGGCCCAGCACCAACGCGAACACGGTCGCTCCCAGCGCCGCCTTCTTGGCGATGCCGGCGGTCCCGCCGATCGTGCGTCCCAGCGCCCGTTGATCGCCACCCACCAACCGCTCGGGCTCGAAGGTCTCGCGGCGCACGCCGCGCCGGTCCAGCAGCTCCCGGACGGCCGGCACGAAGGTCAGCATCAGCAGGAACGAAGCGAGGATGCCGATGGCGGCCAGCGCTCCGAACTCGCGCAGCGCCGGAATCTCGTTGGTCAGATTCGTGAGGAAGCCGACCGCGGTGGTCACCGTCGCCAGCACGAGCGCAACACCGACGGTGCGGATCGCACTCGAGATCGCCGCGTCGACCGTGCTCCCCCCGCTCATCTCTTCCCGGTATCGGGAGTTCACGTGGATCGAGTAGTCCACGCCCAGACCGATCAGCAGGATCGGCAGGATCTGAGCCATCGGGCTCGCGTCCTCGAACAGCAGGAACCCGATGCCGTTCATCCAGTTGATGGCGAAGGCGATCGTGATGAGGGTCAGGAGCGTGTCGGCCGCGGTGCGTCGCAAGCCGCGGTCGATGAAGGTCCACACGACGAACACGACGACCAGCAGCAGCGCCGTCATGGCGAACAGCTGGTTCGAGTTCCAATCCTTGAGGGCATCGGGGAAGACGCTGTCGAGGATCGTTGCCAGCGTCGGGAGGATCACGAGCACGATCGAAACGATCACCGCCCCCACACCGACGGTCAACGCATACTTGCCACGATTCGTGCGGGGCTTGACCAGGAACACGAGGGCCAGCACCACCATGATGATGAGGGCGGCGGTGCCGAAGAGGCGGCCGATCTCGGCCTGGAACTCGTCCTGATCGGAGAAGAGCAGCTCGAACGAGAACGGCTCGGCGGTGAACCCGGCGGGGAGCGCCGTGTCCTGGATCTCGGCTGCGGCCTCGGCGCTGGCGTCGACGAACTGATCGAACTCGTCGATCGATTCGGCGCCGCTGGTGAAGATGATCATGAGGCCCTTGTCGGAGACCGGCGCATCGACGTCGCCGCCGGCCGGCAGCAGACCCTCGATGAACCCGGCTTGCTCGGGCGGGAACTGGGCCAGACCCTGGAGGAACGTCGCTTGGAGCTCCTCGTCGGTCGCCGGCACCGGAGCGCCCTCGGCGATGGCGCCCTGGACCGGGGCCATGAAGCTGAAGATGGGACTCCCGCCCTGGTCGACCAGGATGTCGGCGAACGCCCCCGTTGCCACCGTCTCGGAGATGGCATTGACGGTCTGGAGACCGTCGAGCGTGAAGATGTTGCCGCTCTCGGACGAGATGATGACCTGCATGACGGCGACCGACGAGTCAGACCCGAACAGGTCGCCGATGTCCTCGGCTGCAGTGAGTTCGGGAGCCTCCGGGGCGAAGGATTCGTTGCTGTCCTCTTCCGGCGTGAACTGAGCACCGAGGCCGCCGAGGACCATGGAGAGAACGATCGTGACGCCGACGACGACCCACGGCGCCCGGCGGACGGTTGACGAGAGAAGAGAGACGAGAGTCTTCACGAAGTGCCCCTTCGATCACGCACGACAGCTGCGTTCTTGTGTGTTGAGCCGCCGAGAAGGGTAGAAGGTTTCTCCGCAGGTCCGTAATCCGACAGACTGTCGAATGCGGGGTGGCGGCGTGTTCAGTGCGAGGTGGTCAGCCGACCGCCACCAGCGCCTCGTCGAGCGCCTCGACGAACCGCCGATTCTCGTCATCGGTCCCGACGGAGACGCGAGTCCACTCCTCTGACAACGAGCGGATGATCACGCCTCGCTCCATCAGCGCCTGATGGATCTCGCCCGTCTTGGGACCGAGATGGATCCAGATGAAGTTGGTCTGCGTGGGCACGAACTCGATGTCGCGGGCGCGCAATTCCCCCTCCAGGTACTCGACGCCTTCGCGATTCCCCTTGGCCCGCTCGGCGACCCGATCCGGATAGCGAGTCGAGAGCCGGGCGGCCGTCTGGGCCAGGTTGTTCACCGAGAACGGGATCTGGGCCTTCTTCAGTCTCGTCAGCGTCTCAGGCACTCCGATCATGTAGCCGACCCGCAGCCCGGCCAGGCCGTAGATCTTCGAGAAGGTCCGGGCGACCACGACGTTGGGCCGCTCGAGGGCGATCGGGATCGCCGTCTCGTAGTCGGGGGCCACGACGTATTCGGCGTAGGCCTCGTCGACGATCACGAGCGTGTCGTCGGACACCGCGTCGAGAAAGGCGCGCACGTCGTCACCGGACCGATGCGCCCCGGTCGGGTTGTTCGGGTTACAGACGAACACCAACGTCGTGTCGGGGCGGATGGCGGCCGCCATCGCGTCGAGGTCGTATCGCTGCCGATCATCGAGCGGCACCCGGATCGCCTCGGCCGCCCCCAGCGCCGCGTTGATCGGGTACATGGCGAACGACGGCCAGCCGAACACGAAGGAGGTGCCCGGTCCACCGACCGCCCGCGACACCGCCGACAGGAGCTCTGAGCTCCCGGCACCGAACCACAGCGACTCGACGGGTATGCCCTTCGACTCGGAGACGGCGGCGGCCAGCTGGAAGCAACCCGAGTCCGGATAGCGGTTGACCCCGGACACGACACTCGCCATGGCCTCGGCGACCTCGGGAAACGGCGGGAGCGGGTTCTCGTTGCTGGCGAGCTTGACGATCTCGGTGACGCCGTACTCTCGCGCCACCTCCTCGATCGGCTTGCCGGGGCTGTAGCGGATGATGGCGTCGATCTCAGGACGGACACGGGGCATGTCGCGACACTACCCGCCCGCCGGGAATGTCCATCCGGCCGCCGGTCCCACTGCCACACCGATTCTGGCAGTATCGGAGGACACCACCCCGGAGGGCATCCCGAATTGCTGCAGGTCCTCGACCCGGCCGGTCGTCTCGTCGGTGACGACCCGGGCCTCGACGACAAGGAGCTCCTCGAGCTCTACCGGCTGATGGCACTGTCCCGCCAGTTCGACCGCAAGGCGCTGGCGCTCCAGCGCCAAGGTCGGATCGGCACCTATCCCATGCTGGAGGGCCACGAGGCCGCCCAGATCGGATCCGCCTTCGCTCTGGATCCCGACGACTGGGTCTATCCCAGCTACCGGGAGCATGGCGTGCAGATCGCCAAGGGCATGCCGCTCGACGTCGTGCTGTCCTACTGGCGCGGTCTCCCCAACGAGACCTGGGACGTGCACCGCTATCGCACCAACATCACGACGGTGCCGATCGCCAGCCAGCTTCCCCACGCCGTCGGCCACGCGTACGCCGCCCGGCTGGCCGGCGAGGACATCGTCACCGCCGTCTACTTCGGGGACGGGGCGACCTCGGAGAACGACTTCCACGCGGGCATGAACTTCGCCGGCGTGTGGAAGACGCCGACCGTCTTCATCTGCGCCAACAACCTGTGGGCGATCTCGGTGCCCGTCCACCTCCAGACCGCCGCCGAGGCGTTGGCCGACAAGGCGCTCGGATACGGGATGCCGGGCAGGCGTGTCGACGGCATGGACGTCCTGGCGGTCTACCAGGCCACCAAGGAGGCGGTCGCACGAGCTCGCGCCGGCGAGGGACCCTCGATGATCGAAGCGATGACATATCGGTACGGACCGCACGCCACGGCCGACGATCCGCGCCTCTATCGATCGGCTGAGGAAGAGGACGCCTGGCGCGAAAAGGATCCGCTGCAGCGTTTCCGGCGCTTCCTCGAGGGTGAGGGCTTGTGGTCTCCGGACATCGATGCGCAGATCGAGTCGGAGATCGCCCGCCAGGTCAACGAGGCGATCGAGGTCATCGAGCAGCGCCCCGAGCCGGGGCGCGACGAGGTCATCCGCCACACCTACGCCCGGATACCCCGACAGCTGATCGACCAGCTCCACACTGCTCAGCGTCACGAAGGTCAGGAGCCGAGCACCTTCGCCGACGACGAGATATGGCACGTCGGCGACGACCAGCTGCCCGGTGGTCCCACCGAGCGCTGGACGATGGCCGAGGCCATCAACGCAGCTCTCGGCGAGGCGATGGAGGCTCGCCAGGAGACCGTCATCCTCGGCGAGGACGTCGGGGTGGCGGGCGGCGTCTTCCGGATCACCGAGGGCTTGCAAGACCGGTTCGGTGCCGAGCGAGTCATCGACACGCCTCTCAGCGAGACGGGCATCGTCGGGACGGCGGTCGGTATGGCGACGGCGGGCGGCCGCCCGGTCGCCGAGATCCAGTTCGACGGCTTCGTCTACCCGACCTTCGATCAGATCGTCAGCCACCTGGCTCGCACCCGGTTCAGGACTCGCGGCAACGTCAACTTGCCGATCGTGGTCCGCTGGCCCAACGGTGGCGGCATCGGCGCCCACGAGTTCCACTGCGACAGCCCCGAGGCCTACTTCGCCCACACGCCGGGGCTCACCGTGATCGTCCCCTCTACGCCGACCGACGCCAAGGGCCTGCTGGCGGCGGCCCTCGAGAGCGAGGACCCGGTCCTCTTTCTCGAGCCCAAGGTGCTGTACCGGGCCGGGCGGGAAGACGTGCCGGTCGACCACTTCACGCTGCCAATCGGCCGAGCCCGCGTCAGGCGTCCCGGCGACCACGTCACGATGGTCACCTATGGAGGGATGGTCCCGGTCACCCTGTCCGCCGCCGAGACGCTCGCAGCCGAAGGCGTGGAGGCCGAGGTCATCGACCTGCGCACGCTGAAGCCCTGGGATCGCGACACCGTGCTCGCCTCGGTTCGGAAGACAGGACGCCTGGTGCTGGTCCAGGAACCCGCCCGCACGGCCGGGATGGCAGCCGAGGTGGCGGCGACCATCGCCGAGGAGGCGATCTACGACCTCGAGGCCCCGATCGTCCGGGTCACGGGTTTCGACGCCCCCTGGCCCCAGTTCGCCGTCGAGCACCACGCGCTCATCACCCCCCAGCGAGTCGCCGCCGCCGCCCGCGAGATCACGACCTCGTCCTGACGGACTCGGAGTACTCAGTACTCAGTACTCAGTACTCGGTACTCCGCTGAGCTCGGCGTCAGC
>JBPEXB010000035.1:0-9528 GCA_052032125.1 Acidimicrobiia bacterium | reverse complement strand
GCCCGCCAGCTGATCGACTTCATGCTCGGGATCGAGTTCCAGGAGGACATCCCGCTGAACATGTTCGTGTTCCCCGCCAACGCCGACGCCGCACTGCCGCCAGAGTTCGTCGAGTTCACGGTCGTCCCTGAGGCTCCGGCAACGCTGGAGCCCGGCGTCATCGACGCCAACCGCAGCCGTTGGATCGAAGAGTGGATCGAGGTCGTCACCCCGTGACCCGCCGGGCGGGCCGGTGGGTGTGGCTCCTCCCGGCCTCGTACTTCCTCGTCCTGTTCGCCTACCCGCTGGGCCGTATCGTCTGGACGAGCTTCACGCTCGACGGCCGCCTCGACCTGAGCGCCTTCGTCGAGGTGGCGACCCGCGGGTCGCTGCGATCCGTGGTGTGGTTCACCCTGTGGCAAGCCTTCGCGTCGACCGGCCTGACCCTGCTGGTGGCCATGCCGGGGGCGTTCGTCCTCGCTCGCTACGAGTTCCCGGGCCGCCGACTGCTGTCGGCGGCGGTGACGGTCCCGTTCGTCCTCCCGACCGTGGTGGTCGGGACCGCCTATCTGGCGCTGCTCGGACCGCGGGGCCCGCTCGGGATCGACCTGCGCCAGACGGCGTGGGCGATCCTCATCGCCCACGTCTTCTTCAACTACGCCGTGGTGGTGCGGACCGTCGGAGGCGTCTGGCGGCTCCTCGATCCGTCCCTCGAGGAAGCCGCCATGGCCCTGGGCGCCACCCGCTGGCGAGCGTTCCGCACCACGACGCTGCCGCTGCTGGCACCGTCGATCGCCGCGGCGGCCTCGATCGTGTTCCTCTTCACCTTCACGAGCTTCGGCGTCGTCCTCATCCTGGGCGGGTTCTCCTTCGCCACCCTCGAGGTGGCGATCTGGCGGGAGGCGACGATCAACCTGGATCTGGCCGTGTCGGCGGCACTGGCGATCCTCCAGCTCATCGGCGTCGGTGGCTCACTCATCGCCTACGCGAGGTATCAGGCGCGTCGCTCGCGCCACCTGGTGCTGCGAGCCGGTCGCCAGACGGCCCGGCGTCCCCAGGGTGTCCGTCAGCGGGCCATGATCGCGGTCGTCCTCGGCACGATGGTGGTCTACCTCGGCGCCCCGATCGCAGTGCTGGTCGGCCGATCGGCGAGCGTCCGCAGCTACACCCGCCTGCTCGACAGCCGCTTCGTCGATCCGGCGGCGGCGATCTGGAACTCGCTGTGGTTCGCCATGGTGGCGACCGTGCTGTCGCTGGTCATCGGCCTCGCCGCCGCGGTGGCCATCGCCCGGCGCCCGGGCCGGGCCGGATCACGGCTCGACACGCTGCTGATGCTCCCCCTCGGAACCTCGGCGGTGACGATCGGGCTCGGGTTCCTGGTGGCGTTCGACTGGCCCTTCGATCTCCGCACCTCACCCTGGCTGATCCCGGTCGCCCACTCACTCGTGGCGGTGCCGTTCGTGATCCGCACCACGGTCCCCGTGCTGCGGTCGATCCGGGCCCGGTTGCGTGAGGCAGCGGCGGCGCTCGGCGCCAGCCCGCGCCAGGTCTTCCGGGAGGTCGAGTTGCCGATCATGTCGCGGGCCATGCTGGTGGGCGGGGCCTTCGCGTTCGCCGTGTCGCTCGGCGAGTTCGGAGCAACCGCCTTCCTCGTGCGGCCCGACCGACAGACGATCCCGACCGCCATCTTCCGGCTGCTGGGCCAGCCCGGCCGCGACAGCTTCGGCCAGGCGATGGCGCTCGCCACCGTGCTCATGCTGGTGACGACGCTCGTGATCATGGCGATCGACCGCTACCGGGTCGCCGGGATCGGTGAGTTCTGATGCTTCGCACGGAGGACCTCACGCTGCGCTTCGGCGAGATCACGGCCGTGGACGACGTGTCGATCGAGGTCGGCGAGGGCGAGATCGTGGCGCTGCTCGGTCCGTCGGGCTCCGGGAAGTCGAGCCTGCTTCGGTTGATCGCCGGACTGACGGCGCCGGACAGCGGCACGGTGCTACTGGACGGGCGGGACGTCACCTCGGTGCCGGTCCACGAACGGCCGATCGGGCTGATGTTCCAGGACTACGCGCTGTTCCCCCATCTGGACGTCGAGCGCAACGTGGGGTTCGGTTTGAAGATGGAGGGCTGGGACCGGGACCGCATCGAGGCTCGGGTTCGGGAGGTCCTGACCTGGGTCGGCCTCGCCGGCTACCAGGGGCGCAGCGTCGACGAACTCTCCGGCGGGGAGCAGCAGCGGGTGGCGCTGGCGAGGACCATGGCGCCCCGGCCGCGGCTGCTGATGCTCGATGAGCCGGTGGGCTCACTCGACCGGGCCTTGCGGGCGCGGCTGGTGCCGGAACTGTCGTCACTCCTGCGCGGCATCCACCAGTCGGCCATCTACGTCACCCACGACCAGGACGAGGCGTTCGCCATCGCCGATCGCCTCGTGATCCTCGATGAGGGCCGGGTCCGCCAGGCCGGCCCGCCCCGCGCGGTCTGGAGCCGGCCCGCCGACGAGTTCGTGGCACGGTTCCTCGGGTTCGAGAACCTCGCCGACGCTCGGGTCCAGGACGGTGTCGCCGCCACCCCGTGGGGCGCGGTCGCCACCGACCTCCCCGACGGCCACCATCGGATCGTGCTGCGGCCCGATGCGATCCGGCTCGACGAGGAGGGCGCCCTCGTCGGCGAGATCGAGGAGACGACGTTCGGCACCGGCGAGACGAGGGTCCTGGTTCGTTGCCTCGGCGAGCCGCTCGTCGTCGAGGAGCGGGGGCAGGCGCCGCCACCGGGCACGTCGGTGCGGGTGCACATCGACCCCGACGGGCTGCACTCGCTCGGCATGATCGACCACGGCGGCCTCGGAGGGCTATAACTACATCAGGTCCGCTCCGTCGGGAGTCCTCGTGGTCCAGAATGTCATTCGAGCCCTCCGCCTCGACCGGGACCTCTACGAAGCCGTCGAACGAGATCCGTCGTTCAACCTCCAAGCCTTCTCGATCGTGGTGATCACCGGCTTCATCGCCGGCGTGCGCGGGTGGTACGGCCCGCCGGAGGGTTCGATCCAGTCGGCGGTGGCAGCCGTCCTCGCCGACGTCATCGGATGGCTGATCTGGGCGCTGGTGACGCTGATCATCGGCACCCGGCTGTTCCAGGGCTCGTCGGACTTCGGCCAGATGACCAGGGTGCTCGGCTTCGCCAGCGCCCCTCGGGTCTTCTTCATCGTCCCTTGGATCGGTGTGCTCGTGGGCGGCGTGTGGATGCTGCTGGCGGGTTTCGTCGCCGTCCGCCAGGGGCTGGACCTCGACGGCGTCCGGGCACTCGCCACGATCATCCTCGGGCTCGTGCCCGCCGCGCTCCTCTACCTCGTCGTCACCGGCATCGTGCTCTAGGAGAGTCCACGTGAACGACCGCCCCCCACCGAACCGACAACGCATCCTGCTGCGGGCCTCGACGCCACCCTGGACAGGGACCTGACATGGGCTGGCTGGCCACGCTCTTCGCCCGCATCTTCGGCCGTGCCCCCCGGACTCGGGTCACCGGCCGCCCGACCTCTGCCAACGGCGCGTCGTCGTTCCACATCTGGTGGGACGCCCCGTCGCGGCTGCAGTCCGTGTCGGCGGTCGTCCAGATCGAGGATCCGCCGGCCGTCGACCGCCTCTACTTCTTCGCGCTGCAGGCGTCGTTCTGGTCGGATCAGCACCACGGGGGCGCGCACGCCGGGCTGCAGTGGAATCGTCGCCATCCCGGGTCCGGTGCGGTCAATTGGGGCGGCTACGACGCCGCGGGCGCCATCCTTCCTGGCTCGCCCTCGCCGCTTCCGTCGACCCCGAACGACCCGAACACTCGCGACTTCGCCTGGGTCCCGGGCGCCCGGTACCGCCTGACGATCGGACCGGTGCGGGTCGACGCCAACCTGGGCCCGGTGTGGCCGGCCCGCATCGAGGGCCTCGACACCGGGGAGGACGTGGTCATTCGCGAGCTGCGGTGCCCTGGCACCCACCTACGGGGCCCGGTGGTGTGGTCGGAGGTCTTCGCCGACTGTGACCACCCCTCCGTCTCAGTGCGCTGGAGCGAAGTGACGGCCGTCACCGAGGACGGCACACCCGTGCCGGTGACGAGCGGCCGGGTCTCGTATCAGTCCTTCGACGATGGCGGGTGTGACAACACCAGCGTGCTGGCCGATGCCGGTGCCGTGCTCCAGCGGACCTCGGTCGAGCGCACCACGCCCCACGACGCCAGGATCGATTGGCAGGCGGGATGACCTCGCCCACCGTCGTGATGACGATCGGCGGGAGCGACTCGGGGGCTGGCGCAGGCATCCAGGCCGACCTCAAGACCCTGTCGGCTCACGGCGTGTTCGGCACCACGGTGATCACGGTCGTGACGGCCCAGAACACCCGCAAGGTGACCCGAGCCGTGCACCTCGACCCGACCTTGATCTCGACCCAGATCGAGGCGCTCCTGGCCGACCTGCCACCGGCGGCGGTGAAGACCGGGTTGCTGGGGACCGCCGAGATCGTCCGGCTGGTGGCTGATCGAGCCGGCGATTTCCCCAACCTGGTCGTCGACCCGATCCTGGCCAACCGGGAAGGCGAAGTCATCGTCGACCAGGCGGCCATCGATGCCTACCGCGACGCGCTGATGCCCGAGGCGCTGCTCGCCACGCCGAGCCATCGCGAGGCTTCGTTGCTGGCCGACATGCCGATCCGGGACGTCGACGAACAACGGGCCGCAGCGGAATCCCTGGCCAGGGCCACCGGCACGATGGTGCTGATCACCGGTGGGCGGCTCGGCGCCCACCAGCCGATCGACGTGCTGAGCGACGGCCACGAGACCAGGGAGCTCGGTGGTCGATGGGTACGGTCGCGCAACGTGCACGGCACCGGCGATGCTCTCTCGGCCTCGATCGCCGCCCGGCTGGCCCAGGGCACGGCGCCGCTGGTGGCCATCAGCGAGGCGAAGGCGTGGGTCGCCCGGGCGATCGCCGGATCCGTGGAGTGGCGCCTCGGGAACGGCGAAGGGCCCATCGACCACTTCGGCTGGGGCTGAGCTCAGGGTCGCCCACTGGTTGTCGTCTAGGCGACGCCCCGAATCGCCCAAGCCCGCGCCGACAGTGAGATCGGGCCATCGCCCAGTCGCTCCCGCAGGCGCTCGCGCAACGCCTGGCGCTGCTCCGCCGAGAGGCTCGCCACCAGCGCTCCCGCCGGGCCCTGCGCGAGCTCGAAGGGCGACCAGTACTCGTCGAAGGTCGAGAAGGTGGTCTGGGCGTGCAGGGCGGCGGTCTCCACGTCGGCGAGGCCGCCGGCCTCGAACAGCTCTTGGAGCCGGATCGGATGGCACAGCGGGAACTGCTCGGCTTCGTCGAGATGCCGGATGTCCGATCGGATCTGAGCAGCGGCGTCCCAGAACACACGCAGCATCTCCATGCCTTCTGCGTAATCCCACACGTAGAGCGCCACCCGGCCACGAGGAGCCGTCACCCGGCGCATCTCTCGGACCGCTCGTGCTGCATCGGGCACGAAATTCAGCACGAGTGCCGAGACCGTCACGTCGATCGAGTCGTCCGCGAAGGGAAGGTCCTGGGCGTCACCCACTTCGATCGTGGCGACCTCGCCATACGCCGTCCTGGCGGTCTCGACGAAGGCGGGCGAGGGGTCGACGCCGGACAGCCGGCTGGGTGCCGCCGTTCGATGAACGAGGCCGAGCAGCGCACCGGTCCCGCATCCAACGTCGAGCCACGATCGGCCGGCGGGCACGTTCAACCACTCGAGGAATCGGGCAGCCAGCAGGCGGCTCCACCGGCCCATGAAGCGGTCGTAGTCCGCTCCACTGTCCCAGGCTCCCATCGACCACTCCGGGCTCGATCGTCCCGCCGAGGCGGCAGGACCCCCAAGACCAGGCGAAACGCTACTCGCCGAGGGCCGATGACCGGTGTCACACGGGATTCAGGCCCCGTCCGCCAACCCCTCGAGGAAGGCCCGCAGCTCGGCCTCGTAGCGTTCCCGATCGGCGTTCCACGACTCGACGTGACCGGCTCCGTCGAACGGCACGAACCGCACCAGGTCGGGACGCGCCGCAGCCAGGTCCTCGCTGAGCGAGATCGGCACACGCCGATCCTCGGTGCCGTGCACGAGCAGCACCGGGACGTCGAGCGACCCGGCCTTGGCCAGGTAGTCGAGCTCGCTCCAGTTGATCCCAAATCGCATCGCCGCCAGCGTCTTGGCCATCGAGGTGAGCAGCGACGGGATCCCCTGCTCGGCGGCTCCGCTGTCGACGGTGCGACTGAGGTCGAGCATCGGGGCATCCAGCACCAGGCCCGTCACGCGCTCGGCGAAGGGCGACCGGTGCATGAACTCCATCGTGATGCCCCCGCCCATCGAATAGCCGACCAGCACCACGCTCTCGGCGCCCTGATCGAGGCACCAGCGGACGGCCGCCTGCAGGTCGCGCCATTCGGTCAGGCCGAATTGGTAGATGCCGGACGGATCGGGGTGTCCGGCCTGGTCGTTGCGATACGTGATCGCCACCGCGGGGTGGCCCGCCTCGGTCACCACGCGCATCGCCCGCAGCGCCTCGGTCCGCTCGACCCCCTTGCCGTGCGTGAACACGACCCACGTGTCAGACGTGCCCGCCACGTACCAGGCCGGCGAGTCACCCAGCTCGGTCTCGATGTCGACCTCCACGAAGTCGAGACCGAGCTCCGATGCCGGATCGCCGTGATAGGTCGTGCCGTCGACGGTGATGATGTCCCCGGGCTCGGGCGACCCGACCACCGGGGTGAACCGGCGGGTCACCACCTGGCCTTCGCGTTCCACGATCTCACCGACCCGACCCCGGCCGTCCTCCCACTGGATGCCGTAGAGGCCGTCGGTCGAGATCGCCGAGGTGGCCTCGTCGCCGACCCGCAGCGTGATCTCCTCCTCGTCGACAGCGACCACCTCACCGTCGGTCAGCGGGGGACCCAGCAGCTCAGGCGGCGGGAGGAGAGCGTCCTCGTGGAAGAGATCCGAGAAACGCCAGGCGCCCAGCGCCGCCGCGGCAACCACGCCGGCGAACCCGAGCGCGAAGATCCACTTGAACACGCGTCCCACTGCGGACGACACGTCCTCACTCCACAGCGTCTTGGCCACGTCGAGGCTCTGCTCGCTGCGCACCTTGCGGTCGGTCATCTCACGCCTCGAGCGCGGACCGCACGAAGTCCGGCACCCTGACCGGCGTCCCATCGAGATCGGTCATCGCCGCCCGAACCGAGAGGGTGAAGATCGTCTCGCCCCGACGCTCGATCGCCTGCTCCCACTGGTGGCTCGCCCGACCGACGGCGATCAGCCGGGTGGTGATGTCGAGCACGTCGTTGGCCACCGCCGGCCGGAGGAACTTGGCGGCGATGTCGGTCACGACGATGTGAAAGCCCTTCTCGGCGAGCGCCACCAGCCCGATCCCGGCCTCCTCGAGCGCCCGCACCCTGGCCACCTCGCAATAGGCCAGGTAGTTGGTGTGATTCACGTGGTTGTACGGGTCGAGCTCGTAGAACCGGACCTCGACGGTGGAGCGGTGCTGGAGCATTCCGGCAACCTAGGAGGGTGTCGAGCAATTCACCAGCGGCCTCCGCCGTGCCCCGGCGGGCGACGAGCGGCAGCCGTTAGCCTGCGCGGATGCGCGCCTGGTTGCTCCACGACACGAACGGACCGTCCTCCTACACGCTCGGCGAGGTGGCCGATCCCGAGCCGGGCCCGGACGAGGTCCGGGTGCGACTGAAGGCCTCGGCCCTCAACCATCTCGACCTCTGGACATCGATGGGCCTGCCGGCGCCCAAGTCCTTCCCGCACATCACCGGCGCCGACGGCTCAGGGACCGTCGAGGCGATCGGGGCGGAGGTGTCGGACGTCGCCGTGGGCGACGAAGTGATCGTCAATCCCAGCCTGGGCTACGCCCCGACGACGGACCACATCCCCTTCGGCGGCAAGCTGGGCGTGCTCGGCGAGCACGCCTGGGGGACACTGGCCGAGTCGGTCGTCATCCCGGCGGTCAACGCCGTCGCCAAGCCCGAGGGCCTCGGGTGGCAGGAGGCGGCCGCCTACGGGCTCGCCTCGGGGACGGCCTACCGGATGCTCAGGCGGGCTCGGCTCCACGAGGGGGACGTGGTCCTCGTGGTGGGCGTGGGAGGCGGGGTGAGCTCGGCGGGCATGCTCCTGGCCTCGCTCATGGGCGCCGAGGTGTACGTCACCTCTCGTAGCCAGGACAAGATCGACTGGGCGATCGCCCACGGCGCCGCCGCCGGATTCGACTCGTCGGGCGAGTTCTCCAAGGAGCTGCGAGCGACCGCAGGCCGCCAAGCAGACGTCGTGCTCGAGAATGTGGGCCCGGCCACCTGGGCTCAATCCATGCGCTCACTCGTGTCGGGCGGGCGACTCGTCACCTGCGGGTCGACGAGCGGCCCGAAGGTGGAGATCACCATTCCGGCCCTGTTCTTCAAGCACCACGAGATCATCGGGTCGACCATGTTCGACCACGACGACTTCGCTCAGGTGACCGCCTGGGTCGCTTCCGGCGAGCTGCCGGTGGTGGTGGACGAGGTGTTCCCGTTCGAGGCCTTGCCGAAGGCGCTGGAGCGGATGGAAGCGGGCCGCCAGCTCGGCAAGATCGTCATCGAAGGAGCATCGTCGTGAGCGACAGACCCCGGGTGGGATGGGTCGGTACCGGTGTGATGGGGGTGTCCATGTGCGGCCACCTCCTCGAGGCCGGCTACCAGGTCACCGTCACGACCCGCACCAAGAGCAAGGCGGCGGACCTCCTCGAGCGCGGGGCCGCCTGGGCCGACACGCCTGCTGAGGTGGCGGCCGCGTCCGACATCGCCTGTGCGATCGTCGGTTTCCCCAGCGATGTCGAAGAGGTCTTTCTCGGTGAGGCGGGATTGGTGGCCGGAGCCTCCGAAGGCGACGTCCTCGTCGACATGACCACGTCGCCGCCCGCCATGGCGCTCGCCATCCACGAAGCGGCGGCGGGCATCGGCGCCGACTCGGTCGACGCTCCCGTCAGTGGCGGCGACGTGGGCGCCCGCAACGGCACGCTGTCGATCATGATCGGCGGCAGTGATGCCGCCGTGGCGCGGGCCCGGCCGCTGTTCGAGACGATGGGATCCACGATCGTGCACCAGGGCGGGCCCGGGGCCGGTCAGCACACGAAAGCCGTGAACCAGATCCTCATCGCCTCGGGCATGATCGGGGTCGCCGAGGCGTTGCTCTACGCCCAGGAGGCGGGGCTCGACCTCCCGACCGTGCTCGAGTCGGTCGGCGGAGGGGCGGCCGGCTCATGGTCGCTCGCCAACTACGGCCCGCGCATGCTGGGAGGCGACTTCGAGCCAGGCTTCTTCGTCGACCACTTCGTCAAGGACATGGGGATCGCCCTCGCCGAGGCCAAGGGGATGAACCTCCCGGTGCCCGGCACGGCGCTGGCGCACGAGCTGTACGTGTCTCTCCAGGCGATGGGCCTCGGCCAGAAGGGCACGCAGTCGCTGGTCCTGGCACTGGCGCGCCTCGCCAACGTGGAGTGGCGCAGCAGCGAGTGAGC